>NZ_JAYQWM010000017.1:0-79348 GCF_036662595.1 Escherichia sp. Lx600-2
GGTGCATCCGGGAGGATTCGAACCTCCGACCGCTCGGTTCGTAGCCGAGTACTCTATCCAGCTGAGCTACGGATGCAAATGGCGGTGAGGCGGGGATTCGAACCCCGGATGCAGCTTTTGACCGCATACTCCCTTAGCAGGGGAGCGCCTTCAGCCTCTCGGCCACCTCACCACACGCCTCTTACGAGTGCTTCGAAGAACTTGTTTATCGCTCATCGTCGCTGCGTGGCGCACATATTACTTTCTGAGACTTATAAGTCAAACAATTTTTCCCACACTTTTATCGTTTGCACACTTCACGCTCAATTAGTCTGTAAAAACGTCAAAAAGAGTGTTTTATCAACAGAAAAAACGGAAGTCTGACAGATAGCAGTAATGTAAAAAAATGGAGACTTAAGTTGAATGAACGGGAGTAAAGCGAAAAGACTATAGAGTGAAGGAGAAATTTTGAGGGTGCGTCTCACCGATAAAGATGAGACGCGGAAAGATTAGTAACTGGACTGCTGGGATTTTTCAGCCTGGATACGCTGGTAGATCTCTTCACGGTGAACAGAAACTTCCTTCGGGGCATTTACGCCAATACGTACCTGGTTGCCCTTTACCCCTAAAACTGTCACGGTGACCTCATCCCCAATCATGAGGGTCTCACCAACTCGACGAGTCAGAATCAGCATTCTTTGCTCCTTGAAAGATTAAAAGAGTCGGGTCTCTCTGTATCCCGGCATTATCCATCATATAACGCCAAAAAGTAAGCAATGACAAACACATTACATCTAAGCAGTCATGGCATTACATTCTGTTAAACCTAAGTTTAGCCGATATACACAACTTCAACCTGACTTTATCGTTGTCGATAGCGTTAATGCGAATGCCGTGAAGCGAGTCCACGGCATTGCCTGACGCTTATATTATTGCAATTTCGCGCTGACCCAGCCTTTCACACTGGCTAACGCTGCAGGTAAGGCCGCAGCATCCGTACCACCGGCTTGCGCCATGTCAGGACGTCCACCCCCCTTGCCGCCCACCTGCTGAGCGACCATACCAATCAGTTCCCCTGCTTTCACACGATCTGTGACGTCCTTAGATACGCCTGCAATCAGAGAAACCTTACCTTCGGCTACCGTTGCCAGCACGATAATTGTCGACCCCAGCTGATTTTTTAAATCGTCAACCATGGTACGCAACATTTTCGGCTCAACACCGCTAAGCTCGCTAACCAACAGCTTAACACCATTAACATCAATTGCCTTACTGGAAAGATTTGCGCTCTCCTGTGCGGCAGCTTGTTCTTTAAGCTGTTGTAGTTCTTTTTCTAACTGACGCGTACGTTCCAGTACTGAGCGCACTTTATCAGCCAGATTATTGCTATCGCCTTTCAGCAGATGCGCGACTTCGCTTAAGCGATCGCTGTCTGCATGAACGGTGGCGATAGCGCCTTCTCCGGTTACCGCTTCGATACGACGAACGCCTGCAGCAGTACCCGATTCAGAGATGATGCGGAACAGACCAATATCACCAGTGCGGCTGGCGTGAGTACCGCCACACAGCTCGGTGGAGAAATCGCCCATGCTCAGCACGCGTACGCGCTCATCATACTTCTCGCCGAACAGCGCCATCGCACCTTTCGCTTTCGCCGCTTCGAGATCCATGATGTTGGTTTCGATCGGCAAATTGCGACGAATCTGTGCGTTCACCAGGTCTTCGACCGCACGAATCTCTTCTGGTTTCATCGCTTCGTTGTGTGAGAAGTCGAAGCGCAGCACCTTGTCGTTAACCAGTGAACCTTTCTGCGATACATGAGTACCCAGAACCTGGCGCAGCGCAGCGTGCATCAGGTGCGTTGCGGAGTGATTCAGACGAATACGGGCGCGACGAGCCTCATCAACATCAGCCTGCACCGCGTCGCCCACTTTCAGAGAACCCGCAGCAAGTTTACCGATGTGACCAATCGCCTGGCCGTATTTCTGCGTATCTTCCACCGCAAAGGAGAAGTTAGCGCCTTTCAGTTCGCCTTTATCGCCAACCTGACCGCCGGATTCCGCATAGAATGGCGTTTGATCCAGCACGACCACAGCTTCCTGGCCTGCATTGATGGCATCAACCGCTTTACCATCAACAAACAGCGCAGTCACTTTGCCGTTCAGTTCCAGATGGTCATAACCTTTAAATTCAGATGCACTGTCAACACGGATCATTGCGTTGTAATCGGCACCAAAGCCGCTGGCTTCGCGCGCGCGACGACGCTGCTCTTCCATTGCAGCTTCAAAACCAGCTTCGTCAACTTTGATGTTGCGCTCACGACAAACATCAGCCGTCAGGTCAACCGGGAAGCCATAGGTGTCGTACAGACGGAAAGCAGTTTCACCATCCAGCGTATCACCAGAAAGTTTTGCCAGCTCTTCATCCAGCAACGCCAGACCGCGCTCCAGAGTACGAGCAAACTGCTCTTCTTCAGTCTTCAGCACCTGCTCAACCTGCGCCTGCTGGCGTTTTAGGTCTTCACCCGCAGAGCCCATAACGTCGATCAGCGGACCAACCAGTTTGTAGAAGAAGGTTTCTTTCGCGCCGAGCATATTACCGTGACGCACTGCGCGACGAATGATACGACGCAGTACATAACCACGGTTTTCATTGGACGGCATTACGCCATCCGCGATCAGGAACGCACAAGAACGAATGTGGTCAGCGATTACGCGCAGCGATTTATTGCTCAGATCGGTTGCGCCAGTAACTTTCGCTACCGCCTGGATCAACGTGCGGAACAGGTCGATGTCATAGTTAGAGTTAACGTGTTGCAGCACCGCAGCAATACGCTCCAGACCCATACCGGTATCTACAGACGGCTTCGGCAGCGGTTCCATCGTGCCATCGGCCTGGCGGTTGAACTGCATGAAGACGATGTTCCAGATCTCAATGTAGCGGTCGCCGTCTTCTTCCGGACTTCCCGGAGGGCCACCCCAAATGTGGTCGCCGTGATCGTAGAAGATTTCGGTGCACGGGCCGCACGGACCAGTGTCACCCATCTGCCAGAAGTTGTCAGATGCGTATGGCGCACCTTTGTTATCGCCGATGCGAATAATACGTTCGCGCGGGATCCCGACTTCTTTTTCCCAGATTTCGTAGGCTTCGTCGTCGCTTTCATAGACGGTAACCCACAGACGCTCTTTCGGCAGGGCAAACCATTTTTCGCTGGTCAGCAGTTCCCATGCAAACTGAATGGCATCGTGTTTGAAATAGTCGCCGAAGCTGAAGTTGCCCAGCATTTCGAAGAAGGTATGGTGACGCGCGGTGTAACCGACGTTTTCCAGGTCGTTGTGTTTACCACCCGCACGCACGCAGCGTTGGGAAGTGGTAGCGCGGGAATAATTACGCTTGTCGAGCCCAAGGAACACATCCTTGAACTGGTTCATCCCGGCGTTGGTAAACAACAAAGTTGGGTCGTTATGGGGTACCAGGGAGCTGCTGGCAACTACCTGATGTCCCTTACTATGGAAAAAGTCGAGAAACGCCTGACGGATCTCAGCGGTGCTCTTGCTCATAATTATCCTGAAATCAAGCTAACGAAATATCGCCACCAGCTCCAGCGTGTCTTAACCGCCGGGCTGGTAACTGAAAAGTGGGAATAAGATAAGTTTTCTTGACTGGGAAGTAAAATACCGTATGCGTTCAGTCGGCAAAATTTCGCCAAATATCCTGGATATCTTCCATCAGATAGCCACGATAGAGCAGAAAACGCTGGATCTTAACTTTTTCTGAAAAGACAGTTGGCAAAGGTTCACCATATTTTCGCGTCGCCTGATCGCGCGCCAGTGCGCACCAGTCGATGTCACATTCACGCATCGCTTTTTCTGTCGCTTCGCGGGAAATACCTTTCTGATTCAGTTCCTGGCGAATACGCGCAGGTCCATAACCTTTGCGGCTACGGCTGGCGATAAAGCGCGCAACAAATCGGCTGTCATCGAGATAGCCATGTTCATGGCACCAGGCAATAACGCGCTCGTAATCTTCTGCCGTAGCATCAATCTCTTCTGGGCCATTTTTGCCCATAATCGGTGCCGCGAGTTTACGTCGCAGTTCTTGCTCACTGTGATCGCGCACCGCCAGAATGCGTACCGCACGATCCAACAGGCGAGCATATGCCGGGCGACGGGACGTTGATTCTGTCATGGCATATCCTTACAACTTAAAAAAGCAAAAGGGCCGCAGATGCGACCCAAGTTTTGCTGATAAACAGATTTAATAGTCAATGAGTGTGCAGAATGTTCCCGCAGGCCCAATTCGTTAGAGGATCGAGGTGAGAGTAATTTTTCACGCCAGTGCTGGCCTGTTCCCCTCCCCCTCCCCCTCACCCTAACCCTCTCCCCAAAGGGGCGAGGGGACCGTCCGTGCACACATTATCTATTATCATCAATAACGAACGATTAAAAATCTTCGTTAGTTTCTGCTACGCCTTCGCTATCATCTACAGAGAAATCCGGCGTTGAGTTCGGGTTGCTCAGCAGCAACTCACGTACTTTCTTCTCGATCTCTTTCGCGGTTTCCGGGTTATCTTTCAGCCAGGCAGTTGCATTCGCTTTACCCTGACCGATCTTCTCACCTTTGTAGCTGTACCACGCGCCTGCTTTCTCGATCAGCTTCTCTTTTACGCCCAGGTCAACCAGTTCGCCGTAGAAGTTGATACCTTCGCCGTAGAGGATCTGGAATTCAGCCTGTTTAAACGGCGCAGCGATTTTGTTCTTCACCACTTTCACGCGGGTTTCGCTACCCACCACGTTTTCGCCCTCTTTCACCGCGCCGATACGACGGATGTCGAGACGAACAGAGGCGTAGAATTTCAGCGCGTTACCACCGGTAGTGGTTTCCGGGTTACCGAACATCACACCAATTTTCATACGGATCTGGTTGATGAAGATCAGCAGCGTGTTGGACTGCTTCAGGTTACCCGCCAGCTTACGCATCGCCTGGCTCATCATACGTGCCGCAAGGCCCATGTGAGAGTCGCCGATTTCGCCTTCGATTTCCGCTTTCGGCGTCAGTGCCGCCACGGAGTCAACGACGATAACGTCTACTGCGCCAGAACGCGCCAGGGCGTCACAGATTTCCAGTGCCTGCTCGCCGGTGTCCGGCTGGGAGCACAGCAGGTTGTCGATATCGACGCCCAGTTTACGTGCGTAGATTGGGTCCAGCGCGTGTTCAGCATCGATAAACGCACAGGTTTTACCTTCACGCTGCGCTGCGGCGATCACCTGCAGCGTCAGCGTGGTTTTACCGGAAGATTCCGGTCCGTAGATTTCGACGATACGGCCCATCGGCAGACCACCTGCCCCAAGCGCGATATCCAGTGAAAGCGAACCGGTAGAGATGGTTTCCACATCCATGGAACGGTCTTCACCCAGGCGCATGATGGAGCCTTTACCAAATTGTTTCTCAATCTGGCCCAGTGCTGCCGCCAACGCTTTCTGTTTGTTTTCGTCGATAGCCATTTTTACTCCTGTCATGCCGGGTAATACCGGATAGTCAATATGTTCTGTTGAAGCAATTATACTGTATGCTCATACAGTATCAAGTGTTTTGTAGAAATTGTTGCCACAAGGTCTGCAATGCATACGCAGTAGCCTGACGACGCACCGCATCACGGTCGCCGCTGAAGCATTCCCTCCGGGTAATGCCTTCACCGCGGGCAGTGGCAAAAGCAAACCAGACGGTGCCGACAGGCTTCTCTTCACTGCCGCCATCCGGCCCGGCGATACCACTAATAGACACGGCATAATCAGCACGAGCCGCTTTCAGTGCACCTATCGCCATTTCCACCACGACGGGTTCGCTCACCGCGCCATGCTGCGCCAGCGTCTCTTCGCGTACGCCGATCATTTGCGCTTTGGCTTCGTTACTGTAGGTGACAAATCCGCGTTCAAACCAGGCGGAACTGCCGGCAATATCGGTAATCACTTTCGCTACCCAACCGCCGGTACAAGACTCAGCAGTTGTTACGGTTGCGCCACGGGCTTTCAGCGCCTGCCCAACCTGTTCGCTTAACTGCATCAGTTCACTGTCAGTCATCACAACCTCTGTCAGTCAAAAATTTATGCCGGACAAGATAGCACTTTCGTCAGGAAGATGGTGTTGGCGTTGCAATTTTACGAGGAGGATTCAGAAAAAAGCTGATTAGCCAGAGGGAAGCTCACGCCCCCCTCTTGCAAATAGTTACTGCACGCGCGCCAGCGCCACGGCTTGTCCTAACTGCCAGACCGCCATTGCGTAATGGGTGCTGTGGTTATAACGGGTAATGGTGTAGAAGTTCGGCAGACCGTACCAGTACTGGTAACCGGTACCGACATCCAGACGCAGCAGGCTGGCTTGTTGATGGTTGCCCAGCGGCTGCTGTGGCGTTAAACCTGCCGCGGCAAGCTGCGAAATGCTGTACCTGGTTTTGAAGCCATTTGGCAAGCCTGGAGCCTGACCGTTTGCCATTACCGCGACCTGATCGCCTTTCACCCAGCCGTGCGCTTTGAAATAGTTCGCCACGCTACCGATCGCATCAACCGGATCCCACAGGTTGATATGCCCGTCGCCGCTGAAATCCACTGCATATTGTTTGTAAGACGACGGCATAAACTGTCCGTAGCCCATCGCCCCGGCAAAGGAACCTTTCAGATTGAGCGGATCGTCCTGCTCGTCGCGCGCCATCAGCAGGAAGGTTTCCAGCTCGCCAGAGAAATACTCCGCGCGGCGTGGGTAGTTAAATGACAGCGTTGCCAGCGCATCGAGGATGCGAGTTTTCCCCATCACGCGCCCCCAGCGGGTTTCAACGCCGATAATCCCGACGATAATTTCCGGCGGTACGCCATACACCTGCCACGCGCGATTCAACGCATCTTCATACTGATTCCAGAAAACCACACCGTTCTGCACATTGTCCGGCGTAATAAATTTTTTGCGATAACGCAGCCATGCGCCGTTCGGACCTGATGGCGGTTTCACCGATGTGGTTGGTGCCTGGTTATCCATCAGCCGCAGTACCGAATCCAGACGTTTCGCCTGGGAGAGAATTTCCTGCAACTGCTGACGATCGAAACCGTGTTTGTTCACCATTCTGTCGATGAACTGCTGGGCATTCGGGTTATTAGCGAAATCGCCGCCCATCTGCATCACATTGTGCTGCGGCTCAAGCAGGAAGCCGCCAGACGGCGTTCCGGTGGTCGTTTCAGTCTCAGTAGGTTTTGGCTTGCTGCTACAGGCGGCAAGCAACACAAAAAGGGGAAGCAATGTTACATAACGACGCTTGAACATGAGGGGTCCATTTAACAGATTCAACCAGGGGCAAGTATGGTAAAGCATCACGCCCCGCACAAGGAAGCGGTAGTCACTGCCCGATACGGACTTTACATAACTCAACTCATTCTCCTCGCTATCCTTTTACTCAAACTTTCAAATTAAAATATTTATCTTTCATTTTGCGATCAAAATAACACTTTTAAATCTTTCAATCTGATTATATTAGGTTGCCGTTTGGTAATAAAACAATAAATCCTGAAGGAGAGAACAATGATAGAAACCATTACTCATGGTGCAGAGTGGTTTATCGGGCTGTTCCAAAAGGGCGGAGAGGTGTTTACCGGGATGGTGACCGGCATTCTTCCGCTGTTGATTAGCCTGCTGGTTATCATGAACGCACTGATTAATTTTATCGGTCAGCATCGTATTGAACGTTTTGCTCAACGTTGCGCCGGTAACCCTGTTTCCCGTTACCTACTGTTACCGTGCATTGGCACGTTTGTCTTTTGCAATCCGATGACCTTAAGCCTGGGTCGCTTTATGCCGGAAAAGTACAAACCCAGCTACTACGCGGCGGCCTCTTATAGCTGCCACTCAATGAATGGCCTCTTCCCCCATATCAACCCTGGCGAACTGTTTGTTTATCTTGGCATTGCCAGCGGTCTAACAACGCTGAACCTGCCACTTGGCCCACTGGCGGTGAGCTATCTGCTGGTTGGTCTGGTCACCAACTTCTTCCGCGGCTGGGTGACCGATCTGACCACCGCTATTTTTGAGAAAAAGATGGGCATTCAACTTGAACAAAAAGTTCATCTGGCAGGAGCAACATCATGACGCATATTCGGATCGAAAAAGGAACGGGTGGCTGGGGCGGCCCGCTTGAGCTGGAAACCACGCCGGGCAAAAAAATCGTCTATATCACCGCCGGTACCCGGCCTGCGATTGTCGACAAACTGGCACAGCTTACTGGCTGGCAGGCTATTGACGGATTTAAAGAAGGTGAACCCGCGGAGGCGGAAATTGGTGTCGCGGTAATCGACTGTGGCGGCACATTACGCTGCGGCATCTATCCGAAACGACGTATTCCCACCATTAATATCCACTCGACGGGCAAGTCCGGTCCGCTGGCGCAGTACATTGTGGAAGATATTTATGTCTCTGGCGTAAAAGAAGAAAACATCACTGTAGTGGGTGATGCGACACCACAACCCTCTTCCGTGGGCCGTGACTATGACACCAGCAAGAAAATCACTGAACAAAGCGATGGTTTACTGGCGAAGGTGGGAATGGGTATGGGTTCTGCCGTTGCCGTGTTGTTTCAATCTGGTCGTGACACCATCGACACTGTATTAAAAACCATTCTGCCGTTTATGGCATTCGTTTCGGCGCTCATTGGCATCATTATGGCTTCTGGCCTTGGTGACTGGATTGCCCACGGTCTTGCTCCGCTGGCGAGCCATCCACTGGGTCTGGTGATGCTGGCGCTCATCTGCTCCTTCCCACTGCTTTCACCTTTCCTCGGCCCAGGCGCAGTTATCGCACAGGTTATCGGCGTATTGATTGGCGTGCAGATTGGTCTCGGCAATATTCCGCCGCATCTGGCTTTACCTGCGCTGTTTGCCATCAACGCGCAGGCGGCCTGCGACTTCATCCCGGTCGGTTTGTCGCTGGCGGAAGCCCGTCAGGACACGGTTCGCGTCGGTGTCCCTTCTGTTCTGGTGAGCCGCTTTTTAACCGGCGCACCGACTGTACTGATCGCCTGGTTTGTCTCCGGTTTTATCTATCAATAGAGGCTGAAACATGACCGTTATTTATCAGACCACCATCACCCGTATCGGCGCGAGTGCCACTGACGCCCTCAGCGACCAGATGCTCATCACCTTTCGTGAAGGCGCGCCTGCGGATCTCGAAGAGTATTGCTTCATTCATTGCCACGGCGAGTTGAAAGGTGCACTCCATCCCGGTTTGCAATTTTCACTCGGGCAGCATCGCTATCCGGTGACCGCCGTTGGCAGCGTGGCGGAAGACAACCTTCGCGAACTGGGTCATGTCACCCTGCGCTTCGATGGTTTAAACGAAGCGGAATTTCCGGGCACTGTCCATGTGGCAGGCCCTGTACCCGACGATATCGCGCCGGGATCGATTTTGAAGTTTGAATCTGTTAAGGAGTAAAAAATGAATCAGGTTGCCGTTGTCATCGGTGGTGGGCAAACCTTAGGCGCGTTCCTGTGCCACGGTCTGGCTGCCGAGGGGTATCGCGTCGCGGTTGTCGATATTCAGAGCGACAAAGCCGCAAATGTGGCACAAGAAATTAACGCCGAATATGGTGAAAGTATGGCGTACGGTTTTGGTGCTGACGCCACTAGCGAGCAAAGCGTTCTGGCGCTCTCTCGTGGGGTAGATGAAATCTTTGGTCGCGTGGATTTGCTGGTCTACAGCGCCGGAATAGCAAAAGCAGCCTTTATCAGCGACTTCCAGCTCGGCGATTTTGACCGTTCACTACAAGTGAATCTGGTGGGTTATTTCCTGTGCGCGCGTGAATTTTCGCGTTTGATGATCCGCGATGGGATTCAGGGACGCATTATTCAGATCAACTCGAAATCCGGCAAAGTGGGCAGCAAACACAACTCTGGTTATAGCGCCGCGAAATTTGGTGGCGTAGGGCTGACTCAATCACTGGCGCTGGATCTGGCGGAGTACGGCATTACGGTGCATTCACTGATGCTCGGTAACCTGCTGAAATCGCCGATGTTCCAGTCGCTGTTGCCACAATACGCGACCAAGCTGGGTATCAAACCGGATCAAGTCGAGCAGTATTACATCGATAAAGTACCGCTCAAACGCGGCTGCGATTATCAGGATGTGCTGAATATGCTGCTGTTCTACGCCAGTCCTAAGGCATCGTACTGCACTGGTCAGTCGATCAATGTCACCGGCGGTCAGGTGATGTTCTGATCAACAGCGGAGATCCGTTAAGGATCTCCGTGAGACTAATAGAATGCCTGATGCGCTACGCTCATCAGGCATACAGGACTTCCGCCACTACATTAAGGAAAAGTTATGGTATCCGCACTCATCACTGTCGCCGTTATCGCCTGGTGTGCGCAACTGGCCTTAGGCGGCTGGCAAATTTCTCGTTTTAACCGTGCCTTCGACACACTATGCCAGCAAGGGCGGGTTGGCGTGGGCCGTTCCAGCGGGCGCTTTAAACCGCGGGTCGTGGTCGCCATCGCCCTGGACGATCAGCAGCGCATCGCCGACACCTTGTTTATGAAAGGACTGACCGTCTTCGCCCGACCGCAAAAAATTCCCGCAATTACCGGTATGCATGCGGGTGATTTACAGCCCGATGTGATCTTTCCCCATGATCCACTATCACAGAATGCTCTATCATTGGCGCTTAAACTGAAACGTGGATAATTTCGTTGTGAATGTTACTTGCTTGCGAAGTTATCATTTTGAAACCTAAATCAGGTAATCACGCCCATGAAACCTCGTCAGCGTCAAGCCGCCATTCTGGAGTATCTGCAAAAGCAGGGTAAATGCTCGGTTGAAGAATTGGCGCAATACTTTGACACCACAGGCACAACCATTCGCAAAGATCTGGTCATTCTGGAACATGCCGGAACCGTCATTCGTACTTATGGCGGAGTGGTGTTGAATAAAGAGGAAGCCGATCCGCCTATCGATCATAAAACACTCATCAACACCCACAAGAAAGAGCTGATAGCAGAAGCTGCCGTTGGTTTTATTCATGATGGCGATTCGATCATTCTTGATGCTGGCAGCACCGTTTTGCAGATGGTGCCTCTGCTCTCGCGCTTTAATAACATCACGGTGATGACCAACAGTCTGCATATCGTCAATGCGTTATCTGAACTGGATAATGAACAAACTATCCTGATGCCAGGCGGAACGTTTCGTAAAAAATCGGCCTCATTTCACGGGCAGCTGGCAGAGAATGCCTTCGAGCATTTCACCTTCGACAAATTATTCATGGGTACTGACGGCATCGATCTCAATGCGGGCGTAACCACCTTCAACGAGGTCTATACCGTCAGTAAGGCAATGTGCAATGCCGCGCGCGAAGTGATTTTGATGGCGGACTCATCAAAGTTTGGCCGTAAAAGCCCCAACGTAGTTTGCAGTCTTGAAAGCGTCGATAAGCTGATTACCGACGCAGATATCGATCCGGCGTTTCGTCAGGCGCTGGAAGAGAAAGGGATCGATGTGATCATAACCGGAGAGAGCAATGAGTGAAGCACTACTGAACGCGGGACGTCAGACGTTAATGCTGGAGTTGCAGGAAGCAAGCCGCTTACCGGAACGTCTGGGCGATGATTTTGTTCGCGCCGCCAATATCATCCTGCACTGCGAAGGCAAAGTGGTGATTTCGGGAATTGGCAAATCGGGCCACATTGGTAAGAAAATCGCCGCAACGCTTGCCAGTACTGGCACACCGGCTTTTTTTGTCCATCCGGCAGAAGCACTGCACGGCGATCTGGGGATGATCGAAAGCCGCGATGTGATGCTGTTTATTTCTTACTCCGGTGGCGCGAAGGAACTGGATCTGATTATTCCGCGTCTGGAAGATAAATCTATCGCGCTGCTGGCGATGACCGGCAAACCGACGTCACCGCTGGGCCTGGCGGCGAAAGCGGTGCTGGATATCTCCGTAGAACGCGAAGCCTGCCCGATGCACCTTGCGCCGACCTCCAGCACCGTCAATACCCTGATGATGGGTGACGCGCTGGCGATGGCGGTCATGCAGGCGCGCGGATTTAATGAAGAAGATTTTGCCCGCTCCCACCCAGCCGGGGCACTGGGCGCTCGCTTGCTGAATAAAGTGCATCATCTGATGCGCCGTGATGACGCTATCCCGCAGGTAGCGTTAACCGCCAGCGTGATGGATGCGATGCTGGAACTCAGCCGCACCGGTCTGGGGCTGGTGGCGGTATGTGACGCTCAACAACAGGTACAAGGCGTCTTTACCGACGGCGATTTACGTCGCTGGCTGGTTGGCGGCGGCGCACTCACCACGCCAGTTAATGAAGCGATGACGACAGGCGGTACCACATTACAGGCACAAAGCCGCGCCATCGACGCCAAAGAGATCCTGATGAAGCGCAAAATCACTGCCGCACCGGTGGTAGATGAAAACGGCAAACTCGTCGGCGCAATTAACCTGCAGGATTTCTATCAGGCCGGGATTATTTAATCCTTCAATCCCAGACGTTTCGCCAGCCGATGCAGGTTGGCGACGTCGGTTTCCAGCATTCGCGCGCAGGCTGCCCAGTTGTGATGATTTTGTGCCAGTGCCTGACGAATAGTTTCACGCTGGAACGCTTCTGTCGCTTCACGCAGGTTTTGCTTAACAACGGGCACCGCCGCCGCTTCTGGCGGCGGTAACGTCACCTCAGGAAAAGCAAAATGTTGCGCCTCAAGAATCACTTCATCGCCGTTGCGGGTGGCTCTCGCCAGAACTACCGCCCGATGAATAGCATGTTCCAGTTCGCGCACGTTTCCCGGAAAACTGTAGTGTTGCAGTAAATTTCGCGCTCCGGCACTTAATACCACGCGGGAGAGCCCCTGCCGCAAACGACACTGCTCGCAGAAATACCCCGCCAGCAGAATGACATCATCGCCCCGCTCACGCAGCGGCGGCACCGAAAGTGGAAACACGCTCAGGCGGTGGAACAAGTCAGCGCGAAATCGCCCTGCCAGCACCTCTTCGCGTAAGTCGCGGTTAGTCGCCGCCAGCACGCGCACATCGACCCGCAAACTACGGTCATCGCCAACGCGCTGAATATCGCCATACTGCAACACCCTCAGCAGCTTGGCCTGCAATGCCAACGACAACTCGCCGATCTCATCCAGAAACAGCGTGCCGTTATCCGCCATTTCAAACTTCCCACTGCGGTTACTGATAGCGCCAGTAAACGCTCCTTTCACATGCCCGAACAACTCACTTTCCGCCACACTTTCCGGCAGTGCGGCACAGTTGAGATAGACCAGCGGATTCACCGCCCGTGGCGAGGCCTCATGAATCGCTTTCGCCACCAGCTCCTTACCGGTTCCCGTCTCACCGCTGATCAGGACGTTGAGATCGGACGCCGCCACAATCTCAATCTCTTTTTTCAGTTGCGTCATGCCAGGGGACAAGCCAATCATCTGCGTCTGTTTCACCGCTTCAAATGGAGCGGCATCGCCCGGCAACATATTCTGGCTTTCCAGTTGCTCAATCAGCAACGCATTGCTTAACGCTCCCGCCGCCAGCGCGGCAATCAGGCGTAACTCTTCGTCGCTGAAAACATCGAACTGATCGGGCTGCATCCCGTCGAGCGTCAATGCGCCGATCAGGTTTTGCCCGGCAAACAGCGGCAGACCAACGCAGGCGTGAACCTTCAGACTCTCCTGCCCTGGAATCAAACCGTCATAGGGATCGGGCAATTCGCTGTCTGCGGGAAAGCGCACCACATCACCCGCGCGGGCAATCGCTTCCAGCCGTGGATGACCTTCCAGCGCAAAGCGTCTACCGAGTACATCCTTCGCCAGCCCGTCGATGGCAAGCGGAATAAACTGCCGCGAGTCGTAACGTAGCAACGCAGACGCATCGCACTCCAGCACCTGACGCAGCGTGGTGATCAGGCGCTGAAAACGATCCTGATGACCAATCCCACGCTGCAATTCGATGGCGATATTCGCCAGCACATCAACGGAAAAACTCATCTTTGCCTCACTGTCAATTTGACTATAGATATTGTCATATCGACCATTTGATTGATAGTCATTTTGACTACTCACTAATGAGCATAATTTTATTTATAGAGTAAAAACAATTAGATAAAAAACTGGCACGCAATCTGCAATTAGCAAGACATCTTTTTAGAACACGCTGAATAAATTGAGGTTGCTATGTCTATTGTGGTGAAAAATAACATTCATTGGGTGGGTCAACGTGACTGGGAAGTGCGTGATTTTCACGGCACGGAATATAAAACGCTGCGCGGCAGCAGCTACAACAGCTACCTCATCCGCGAAGAAAAAAACGTGCTGATCGACACCGTCGACCATAAATTCAGCCGCGAATTTGTGCAGAACCTGCGTAATGAAATCGATCTGGCGGATATCGATTACATCGTGATTAACCATGCGGAAGAGGACCACGCCGGGGCGCTGACCGAACTGATGGCACAAATTCCCGATACGCCGATCTACTGTACTGCCAACGCTATCGACTCGATAAATGGTCATCACCATCATCCGGAGTGGAATTTTAATGTGGTGAAAACTGGCGACACGCTGGATATCGGCAACGGCAAACAGCTCATTTTTGTCGAAACACCAATGCTGCACTGGCCGGACAGCATGATGACTTACCTGACAGGCGACGCGGTGCTGTTCAGTAACGATGCTTTCGGTCAGCACTACTGTGACGAGCATCTGTTCAACGATGAAGTGGATCAGACGGAGCTTTTCGAGCAGTGCCAGCGTTACTACGCCAATATCCTGACGCCGTTCAGCCGCCTGGTAACGCCGAAAATTACCGAGATCCTAGGCTTTAACTTACCAGTCGATATGATAGCCACTTCCCACGGCGTGGTATGGCGCGATAACCCGACGCAAATTGTCGAGCTGTACCTGAAATGGGCGGCTGATTATCAGGAAGACAGAATCACCATTTTCTACGACACCATGTCGAATAACACCCGCATGATGGCTGACGCTATCGCCCAGGGGATTGCGGAAACCGACCCACGCGTGGCGGTGAAAATTTTCAACGTCGCCCGAAGCGATAAAAACGAAATCCTGACCAATGTCTTCCGCTCAAAAGGCGTACTGGTCGGCACTTCGACGATGAATAACGTGATGATGCCGAAAATCGCCGGGCTGGTGGAGGAGATGACCGGATTACGCTTCCGTAACAAACGCGCCAGTGCTTTCGGCTCTCACGGCTGGAGCGGCGGTGCGGTGGATCGTCTTTCCACGCGCCTGCAGGATGCGGGTTTCGAAATGTCGCTTAGCCTGAAAGCGAAATGGCGACCAGACCAGGACGCTCTGGAGTTATGCCGTGAACACGGTCGCGAAATCGCCCGTCAGTGGGCGCTCGCGCCGCTGCCGCAGAGCACGGTGAATGCGGTAGTTAAAGAAGAAACCTCTGCCACCACGACGGCTGACCTCGGCCCACGGATGCAGTGCAGCGTCTGCCAGTGGATTTACGATCCGGCAAAAGGCGAGCCAATGCAGGACGTTGCGCCAGGAACGCCGTGGAGTGAAGTCCCGGATAACTTCCTGTGCCCGGAATGCTCCCTCGGCAAAGACGTCTTTGACGAACTGGCATCGGAGGCAAAATGAGCAACGGCATTGTGATCATTGGTTCGGGCTTCGCCGCCCGCCAACTGGTGAAAAATATTCGCAAACAGGACGCCAGTATTCCATTAACCCTGATTGCCGCCGACAGCATGGATGAGTACAACAAACCTGACCTCAGCCATGTTATCAGTCAGGGGCAACGTGCCGACGACCTTACCCGCCAGACGGCGGGTGAATTTGCCGAGCAGTTTAATCTGCACCTGTTTCCGCAAACCTGGGTGACGGATATCGATGCCGAAGCCCGTGTGGTGAAAAGCCAGAATAATCAGTGGCGATACGACAAGCTAGTGCTGGCAACCGGTGCCAGCGCCTTTGTCCCGCCAGTGCCTGGGCGTGAGTTAATGCTGACGTTAAATAGTCAGCAAGAGTATCGCGCCTGTGAAACGCAACTGCGGGATGCCCGACGCGTGTTGATTGTTGGCGGTGGTTTGATTGGTAGCGAACTGGCGATGGATTTTTGTCGTGCAGGCAAAGCGGTCACGCTAATCGACAACGCTACCAGTATTCTGGCGTCGTTAATGCCACCGGAAGTAAGCAGCCGCTTGCAGCATCGGTTGACGGAGATGGGCGTTCATCTGCTGTTGAAATCTCAGTTGCAGGGGCTGGAAAAAACGGATTCTGGCATTGTGGCAACGCTGGACCGCCAGCGTAGTATCGAAGTGGATGCGGTAATTGCCGCCACCGGACTGCGCCCGGAAACCGCCCTGGCACGACGCGCTGGGCTGACGATTAATCGCGGCGTTTGCGTCGATAGTTATCTGCAAACCAGTAATGCCGATATTTACGCGCTGGGCGATTGCGCGGAAATTAACGGTCAGGTACTGCCGTTCCTGCAGCCGATTCAACTTAGCGCGATGGTGCTGGCAAAAAATCTTCTCGGCAATAACACGCCGCTTAAACTACCGGCGATGCTGGTGAAAATCAAAACGCCGGAATTACCGCTGCATCTGGCAGGCGAAACCCAGCGTCAGGATTTACGCTGGCAAATTAATACCGAACGCCAGGGAATGGTGGCGCGCGGCGTTGACGATGCTGACCTGCTTCGCGCCTTTGTGGTCAGTGAGGATCGGATGAAAGAGGCATTTGGATTGTTGAAAACGTTGCCGATGTAGGTGGGCTACTGTGCCTAAAATGTCGGATGCGACGCTGGCGCGTCTTATCCGACCTACGGGGACGCATGTGTAGGCCGGATAAGGCGTTTACGCCGCATCCGGCAAGGGTGTCCAAATGCAACACGTTTTATCCGTTCTGGACTTCACCCGCTAACCAACGCGCCGCAGCAATAACCCCCTGCCCCAGAGACAAACCGCCATCACCCGCCGGTAAACTCTGTGGAAAGAGCAATGTGAAATCAGCGAGATAATGCGCCAGACGTGCACGCAGCAAACGGTTATGAATAACCCCGCCGCTAAATACCAGCGTAGTGATACCACGCATCGTGGCCTGCTCACGCATCAACGCGGCAAAACCCTGCGCCAGCGCATCATGAAACGCCCACGCGCGTTGATTAACCGGTGCCTGCCAGTTCAGCCACTGCTGCCAGAAAGTGGCGAGATCCAGTTGATTGTCCACCCGCGGCATTGTCACCGGATGCGTCACTCCGTGGCATGAGGCTGCGAGCGCCTCCAGAGCACAAGCCGCTTCACCTTCATAACTTAACGTGGCTGGCGCACAGCCCAGTGCCGCCGCCACTGCATCGAACACCCGCCCACACGATGACGCCAGCGGCGCGTTAATTCCACGCTCAATGGCCCGCGCCAGTACGCTCCAGTTTTGCTGTTGCACACTTGCCGTTTCAGGGTAATTCTGCCACTCCGGCACAAAGCGCAGGCACTGCGCCAGCAGGTTACGCCACGGCTGCTTCGCCGCCAAATCGCCACCCGGAAGCGCCACTGCAGGCAAGCCGCCCAGGTGCTCACATTCGCGATAGTTCACCCGCAGGCACTCGCCGCCCCACAAAGCGCCGTTCTCCCCCATACCGATACCGTCGAGCGTCAAAGCAATGACATCACCGCCCTCCAGTGGCCACTGATGCTCTGCCAGACACGCCGCTGCATGGGCATGATGATGCAGTACCGTTTGCGTCGGCAGATTCATTTCGCTCGCCCACTGGCTGGAGACATAGCCCGGATGCACGTCATGCACAACGTATTGCGGGGTGAAATCGTAGATGTTTTGCATCAGGCGTAACGCTTCGCGCCACTGCATCTGGATGCCATCGTCACTTAAATCGCCCAGATGCTGGCTCAACACCGCTTGTTCACCGCGCACCAGGCAGAAGGTATTTTTCAGATCCGCGCCGAGACACAGCACAGGCGGAACATTTTTAAAGCCCGGAGGCAAAGCCAGCGCATCCGGCACATACCCCCGCGAACGGCGCATCATTTCGCCGCTTTCGCGCACCACTGAATCATCCATCCGCTGCACGATGTCGCGGTTATGTATTAAGAATCCGTCGGCAATGCCCTGCAAATCCTCCAGCGCCTGTTCGTTGCTGATAGCCGGTGGTTTACCGCTCAGGTTGCCAGAGGTCATCACCAGCGGGCATTGCAGTTCCTGTAACAGCAAATGCTGAAGCGGATTCGCAGGCAACATTACCCCGACTTCGTTAAGGCCAGGGGCGATATCATCACAAATCTCAGGTACGTATTTTTTATCCACCAGCACAATCGGCGCAGCGGGCGTGGTAAGCAACTGGCGCGCAGCGTCTGGTAAACCGTCAGCCACTGGCAACATGACTGCCAGCGGTTTCGCCGGGCGATGTTTGCGCGCCCGAAGTGTCGCCACCGCGTTACTGTTACGTGCATCGCAGGCAAGATGAAATCCGCCAATCCCTTTGGTGGCGACAATGTTGCCCATTTTTAACTGTGCGATAGCCGCCTGTAATGCCGCCTCTTGTTCTGCATGTTCACCATGACTTACCCATTCAAGATGCGGGCCACACTCCGGGCAGGCCACCGGCTGGGCGTGGAAGCGACGATCGAGCGGGTCGCGGTACTCTTTATCACAGGCTGGACACAGCGGAAACGCCGCCATCACGGTAAACGGGCGGTCGTAAGGCATCGCGCGAATAATGGTGAAACGCGGGCCGCAGTGGGTACAGTTGATAAACGGATAACGATAACGCCGTTCGCCTGGGGTATTCATTTCGGCAAGGCAAGCAGGGCAAGTAGCGGCATCGGGAACAATTTGCGTATTCATGGCGCCGCCCGCGCTCTGGCGGATGGTGAACTCAGTGGGCAGTTGTGACCAGATAAACGGTTCACGCTCAACGCTATCAATACGCGCCAGCGGCGGGCAGTGCTGATGCAATTGAACAAGAAACGTTTCCGGGTCTTCCAGCAGCCGGACTTCTACGCCATCGCCGTCATTACAGACATCGCCGTGAAGATTTAATTGCTGTGCCAGTTGCCAGACAAACGGACGAAAACCGACGCCCTGCACTTTGCCACGAATACGCAGTTGGACACCGCAAGATGTGTTTTTTGCCATTGAGTTATTCCCGCCATCATGAATTGCGTAACCCGTCCAGCCGGACACGACAGCGTCGCATCCGGCAGTCACAGGTCGGCGATACCGCCCGCTCGGTATTCTACGAATATTTCCGGGAATTCCTTTGATGCCAGAACAGTTCTGTAAGATTTTTAGAACATCAGCGCCGTACGGCGGCGTTTTTCTGCGCTCAGTTGTTCAAGTTTATTACGATCGACACAAATTAGCGCATGAGTCGGGCAAGCCGCCATACACGCCGGGCCGTCTTCACGATGGTTGCACAGGTCGCATTTATTGGCTTCGGCTTTGTCAGCCCGTACATTCAGACCCGCGCCGCTGTTGCGGATCACCGGACGTACCACCACTTCCATCGCGCCATACGGGCAAGCCACAACGCAGGTTTTGCAACCAATGCAACGTTCCTGCATCACATGAACAAACCCTTTATCACGGCTGATAGCACCATTCGGGCAGACGTTAGCGCACGGTGCATCTTCACACTGACGGCAAACTGTCGCCGTGGAAATGTTCACACCTTTAATGACATGGATACGCGGTAAAAATGTTTCCGGGGTCAGCGATGCACAGTCCTGATTTTCCTGATGAGAAACCACGCACGCCACTTCACAGGTACGGCAACCAATACATTTACTCGCGTCAGCAATGATGAAACGGTTCATCAAATTCTCCAGCTATGACAGTTAATGCGCCGATACATTCACAAATCATGCCAGTTTTTAATTAACTGTTATTTAAGGAAATTAATTTCTGTAATGCAGGAAAAAAAGATGTCATCGACACTAGTGACGATGACATGTGATGACAATGTTTATCGCGAAAGAGCAATGAGTGAGTCGCGGCAGATCAGTTTTCCGCTGAAGGTTTTCGGCGGTGAGAAATCCCCGCCATCGAGCATAAAAATCAGCCGTCCAATAATTTCCTGAATCATCTCAGTCACCGGAATTTTTACGCTGGAGAGCGCCGGAACGATATAGGGGGCAATTGCGATATCATCGAATCCGATAACTGACACCTGCTCTGGCACCGCTACGCCGCGCTCGTGTAACGCTTTCATCGCACCTATCGCCATATCGTCGTTACTGGCAACTAACGCGCTAAATTTAGCCCCACGTTCGAGCAACGTTTCTACCCCTTCGGCCCCGCTGGCGGGCGTCCATTTACCGTTAGCGATAAGTTTTTCATTGAGCGCAATACCATGCTGCGCCAGCGCGTCTTTATATCCGGCAAGACGTTCAACGCTGGTGGGGGAATCCATCGAGCCGGTAAGAAAAGCAATCTCCTGATGCCCGGCGTTTATCAACTCTGCCACGGCGTTAAAGCTGGTCTGTTTATGATCGCACCAGACGCTATGGCTGCTATTTTTGCGCAGGCGGCGATTAAGCACCATTATCGGCTGACTGTGCGCGTCAATGATGTCATCGATCTCATCCACACTTAAAAAACGCGGGTAAATCATAATGGCGTCGCAGCGCAAATCCAGCAGATACTGAATCGCCTGGCGCTCTTCTTCGGCGCTGTGTTTACCATCTGCCAATAGCAACTGCCGCCCTTTCTCTTCCGCCATTCGCGCGGCATGAAACAGTAATTCACTAAAATAAATGCCGTGGTAAAGCGTGTTAGTCACTACCAGCCCCAGCGTCTGGGTACTTTTCGCCGACAGATTGCGCGCCAGCAAGTTTGGACGGTAACCGCTCTCTTCTACCGCCTGAAACACGCGATCTTTAGTCTCCTGGCTGACGTAGCCATTACCTGAAAGCACGCGGGAAACGGTCGCTTTTGAAACCCCGGCGCGCTTCGCCACTTCCAGCATCGTCGTCATCATTTTCATCCCTTTACACGCAATCAACGCAGTGTACTGCACCGTTTACCGATTGTCCTTGCGCAATCGGCGGGAAAAATATTCAGGTGACCGGTTTCACAAATATAAAAAATGAACAATTAACTCTCTTGCTTATTTGGTTACAACTATTCATGATTTTGTGAAACCGGTTTCTTAATTCCGTTTCAGCATCGGCATTTTTCCGTCACGTCGACTGATAACAACTACATCTTCCCTACTGATAACAGGATAAAATCCGATGGCCAAAAATTATGCGGCGCTGGCACGCTCGGTGATAGCGGCACTGGGCGGCGTTGATAACATCTCGGCGGTCACGCACTGTATGACGCGTTTGCGCTTTGTTATCAAAGATGATGCGCTTATCGACAGCCCGACGTTAAAAACCATCCCCGGCGTGCTCGGCGTGGTACGTAGTGACAACCAGTGTCAGGTGATTATCGGCAATACCGTTTCACAAGCCTTTCAGGAAATCGTCAGCCTGCTGCCGGGAGATATGCAGCCCGCACAGCCCGTAGGTAAACCCAAACTCACGCTACGTCGCATTGGTGCGGGGATCCTCGATGCGCTGATCGGCACCATGTCACCGCTGATCCCGGCGATTATCGGCGGATCGATGGTCAAACTGCTGGCGATGATCCTCGAGATGAGCGGCGTGCTGACAAAAGGATCGCCGACCTTAACCATTCTGAATGTGATTGGTGACGGTGCTTTCTTCTTCCTGCCGCTAATGGTCGCGGCATCTGCCGCCATCAAATTTAAAACCAATATGTCGCTGGCGATTGCCATCGCGGGTGTGCTGGTACATCCGAGTTTTATTGAATTAATGGCGAAAGCGGCCCAGGGTGAACATGTCGAATTTGCCCTGATCCCGGTCACCGCGGTGAAATACACCTACACGGTGATCCCGGCGCTGGTGATGACCTGGTGCCTGTCATATATCGAACGCTGGGTGGACAGCATTACACCGGCGGTGACCAAAAACTTCCTCAAGCCAATGCTGATTGTGTTGATTGCCGCACCGCTGGCAATCCTGCTGATTGGCCCGATTGGTATCTGGATCGGTAGCGCCATTTCGGCGCTGGTTTACACCATTCATGGTTATCTGGGCTGGCTTTCAGTCGCCATTATGGGCGCGCTGTGGCCTCTGCTGGTAATGACCGGGATGCACCGCGTCTTTACGCCAACCATCATTCAGACCATTGCCGAAACCGGCAAAGAAGGGATGGTCATGCCGTCAGAGATCGGCGCTAACCTGTCGCTGGGCGGTTCATCACTGGCGGTGGCGTGGAAAACGAAAAACCCGGAACTGCGCCAGACGGCGCTGGCTGCGGCGGCATCAGCCATTATGGCGGGGATTTCCGAACCGGCGTTATACGGCGTGGCGATCCGCCTGAAACGTCCGCTTATCGCCAGTCTTATCAGCGGTTTTATTTGCGGCGCAGTTGCCGGTATGGCGGGGCTTGCCAGCCACTCAATGGCAGCGCCGGGGCTATTTACCAGCGTGCAGTTCTTCGATCCGGCGAATCCAATGAGCATCGTCTGGGTGTTCGCGGTCATGGCGCTGGCGGTCGTGCTGTCGTTTATCCTCACACTGTTGCTCGGCTTTGAGGATATTCCTGTTGAGGAAGCGGCTGCCGAGGCGCGAAAGCATCAGAGCGTACAACCGACCGTCGCCAAAGAAGTAAGTCTTAATTGAGGATGAAAATGTCAGTATTTCCAGAAGGTTTTTTATGGGGCGGCGCGCTTGCCGCCAACCAGTCTGAAGGTGCGTTCCGTGAAGGTGGCAAAGGACTGACAACGGTCGATATGATCCCACACGGCGAGCATCGAATGGCGGTGAAACTGGGGCTGGAAAAACGTTTTCAGTTGCGCGATGACGAGTTTTATCCCAGCCATGAGGCGACGGATTTTTATCATCGTTATAAAGAAGATATCGCCCTGATGGCAGAGATGGGATTCAAGGTTTTCCGTACCTCAATTGCCTGGAGCCGTCTCTTTCCGCAGGGCGATGAAATCACGCCCAATCAGCAGGGCATTGCTTTTTATCGTTCTGTCTTTGAAGAGTGTAAAAAGTACGGTATCGAACCGCTGGTCACGTTGTGCCACTTCGATGTGCCGATGCATCTGGTCACCGAATATGGCTCCTGGCGTAACCGCAAGCTGGTGGAGTTTTTCAGCCGCTACGCCAGAACCTGCTTTGAAGCATTTGATGGTCTGGTGAAATACTGGCTAACCTTCAATGAAATCAACATTATGTTGCATAGCCCGTTCTCCGGCGCGGGTCTGGTGTTTGAAGAAGGTGAAAATCAGGATCAGGTGAAATATCAGGCCGCGCATCACCAGCTGGTTGCCAGTGCGCTAGCCACCAAAATCGCCCATGAGGTTAACCCGCAAAATCAGGTGGGCTGTATGCTGGCGGGCGGTAACTTCTACCCTTACAGTTGCAAGCCGGAAGATGTCTGGGCGGCGCTGGAGAAAGACCGGGAAAACCTGTTTTTTATCGATGTGCAGGCGCGGGGCGCGTATCCGGCTTACTCTGCCCGCGTATTCCGCGAAAAAGGGGTAACCATCGACAAAGCACCGGGCGATGATGAAATCCTGAAAAACACCGTCGATTTTGTCTCCTTCAGCTATTACGCCTCGCGATGCGCCTCGGCGGAGATGAACGCCAACAACAGCAGTGCGGCGAACGTGGTGAAATCGCTGCGTAACCCATATTTACAGGTAAGTGACTGGGGCTGGGGAATTGATCCACTCGGTCTGCGTATCACCATGAACATGATGTACGACCGCTATCAGAAGCCGCTGTTTCTGGTGGAAAACGGCCTGGGCGCAAAAGATGAATTTGCTGCCAATGGTGAGATTAACGATGACTATCGCATCAGCTATTTACGCGAACATATCCGCGCAATGGGCGAAGCGATTGCAGACGGCATTCCGCTGATGGGCTACACCACCTGGGGCTGTATTGATTTAGTTTCCGCCTCTACGGGTGAAATGAGCAAACGCTACGGTTTTGTCTACGTAGACCGTGACGACGCAGGCAACGGCACGCTGACGCGCACGCGTAAGAAATCGTTCTGGTGGTATAAAAAAGTGATTGCCAGTAATGGGGAAGATTTAGAGTAAGCAACCGTGCCGGATGCGGCGTGAACGCCTTATCCGGCCTACATAGTTCGTGCGACATGTAGGCCCGATAAGCGCAGCGCATCGGGCAATCTGTGGATTGGCATCAGTCAAAAATCAAAGAAACCATTCAGGCTTAACGCCAAATCGGGCTGAAAGTGCCTTAATGTGGGATATCGTCAGGGATCGTTGTCCAGACAAGATCTGGCTGACCAGGGATTTAGAACCGATTTCGTTCTTCAAATCCGCATAGGTCAGATTATGTTGATCAATCAGCGTACGAAGTAACGCTACGCCAACCGGCATTGCCGCAACGGCTTTGTCGAACTCTGCAAACTTTTCGTTGTTGTTTTCATATTCTGCAATGCGGCTCGCCAGAAAGTCGATAAGTGGATTGGTGTCATCTTCTTCAATCAATATTCGACCAGTTCCAGTGCTTCACGATAATCATCTTCTGAGTCACTGCCTCCCAGAAAGGGGACTGCATTGACCAGTTCTCTTGTTGCTTTAACAGCGCGTGCAGCATTAGCAGTCATTCTTTGTTCTCTCTGTAGTATCGTGTCAGACGCCCACTTTTCTAAAATGCCAGGTTTGCTCGGCATCATAAGGCATGGTCAGGAGAGGTTTCAGCGCCCGCTTTTGCGCATATTCGCTGTCACTCATTGGCAGATATTCGGTAAAGCTGGTGGCCTGTGCAGGCAGCACTAAGCTCAATAAAAAAGCGCACATCCCTGTTCTGATGTTCAATTCCCTGAATTCCCTAATGAAGAATTATTCTTCCACCGCTAACTGCGCGAAGCCGCCGTTCCCTTCCCAGCCTTCCAGTCGTTGATAAACGGTTTCTACCGCATCTTTAATCGGCTGTGTCATCGGGTAGTAAAAGCCGACGATATCCGGCTGGATGCCGAGGAAAATCACTTCGCCAATATCTTCTTTCAACTGATCGATAAGGTAGTTCAACGGCATGTTATGGGTAGTCATCATAAACATCTCGGCGATATCATCCGGGTCGATGATGCGGATTTCGCCGGGGTTTAGCCCCATATCCGTGGCGTCGACAATCAGCAGTCGTGTCGGGCGCAGTTCACGGATAGCGACGATGTCGTTTTCCGGTGCGCTACCGCCGTCAATCACCACCCAGTTACCTTTCGGCGCGGCAGCGCACTTTTCCGCCAGCAGCGGGCCTGCGCCATCATCGCCCATCATGCTATTGCCAACACAGAGTAAAACGTCAGTCACGCAGTCTCCTCACCATCAAATAGATGGCGTTTTCCTGATGAATATCATGCAGCATACTTAACAGCATTGTACTCCATTCCTTCTGCTGCGAAGTTTGCGCTGCCCGGGCTTTATCGAATGCATTAGCCAGCATCGGCACATGGTTAATGTCGATGACGATCTCACCATATTTCGGCACGCCTTCCATTTTGCGGCGGGCTTCGCTGCCCGCCTCCAGAGTGGCAATCCATGCCAGATAGTCATCCCACGGGCAGGTGAGCGCCGCTTCCAGGCAATCGATAACCCCAAGGTGGTGACCAATCGCCAGGCTGTAATAGACCACCTGCTGCGCCTCGGCGGGCGTGGCATCGTTCTCATCAATAAATTTACGGCTCAGTTGACTGAACACCACCTTTTCACTCATCGGATACGCGCCTCTTCAACAACATGATTCAGATGGCTGACAATCTCGTTCAGACGCGGATCGTTTTCCGCTTCCAGCCAGCGTGCAACCTGTTCTTCGCCCTGCCCTAACTGTGTCAGGAAGTCATCGGCAATCTGACGACCGTAACGATAACCCGCCAGTCGACGTGCTTCGCGATCCACTTTCACACGCAGCGGCTGCACCATATCGCCATGCAGAATTTCTGCCGGTTGTTCATCCTGCTCACCCGGGCCACGGGCGTGAATTTTCTGCTCCAGCAGGCCGAGCGCCATTGCAAAGCCGTACAGCGTGGCCGCTGGCGTTGGCGGGCAGCCAGGGATATAAACATCCACCGGGACGATTTTATCCGTACCGCCCCACACGCAGTAGAGATCGTGGAAGATCCCGCCACTGTTACCGCAGGCACCGTAGGAGATACAGATTTTCGGGTCCGGCGCGGACTGCCACGCACGCAGCGCAGGGGATCGCATTGCACGGGTGACCGCGCCGGTAAACAGTAAAATATCCGCATGACGCGGTGAAGGAACGACTTTAATGCCGAAGCGTTCTGCATCAAACAGCGGCGAAAGCGTGGCGAAAATTTCGATTTCGCAGCCGTTGCAGCCGCCGCAGTCCACGCGGTAAACGTAGGCAGAGCGTTTGATTTTTTTCAGTAACGACGCCTTCATACTGGCGATGGATTCATCCACCGTCATCGGGACCGGAATGCCGTTGGCGTCACGGGGGCCTAATAAATTGCTCATCAGATGGCCTCTTTCATATGGCGAGTCAGTTCAATACGGTCGGACGGCACTAGGCATTTCTGGCGCTTACATTCCGGGCAAGTCTCAAAGCTTTCGCGGTGGTTTTCCGCGCGGCTGTCGCCGTTGTGCTTAAGCAGCGCAATGGCGTAGTCGATCTCTTTCTGAACGGCGAAAGGACGATTGCAGACGCGGCAGTTACACAGCGCGAAGCGGGACTGTTGCAGGAAGTCTTCTTTCTTCCACACCGCCAGTTCGTACTCTTGCGACAGTTTGATCGCCGCCGTCGGGCAAACTTCTTCGCAGCGTCCACAGAAGATGCAACGCCCGAGATTAAACTCCCACGCAAGCTCTCCTGTGGCGAGATCAGTTTCAACCGTTAAGGCGTTTGACGGGCAGGCATTGACGCAGGCCGCGCAGCCGATGCACTGCTGCGGGTTCTGCTCTGGCTTACCACGGAAGTTTTTATCAACCGCAATCGGCTCCAGCGGATAAGACGAGGTCGCCGTGCCGGTTTTGATGACTTTTTTGATAAAGGTAAACATGGCGATTCCTTATTTCAGCGGCGAGTTTTTACGCTCAATGCTGTAACGCTCGAGTTCTTTGTACGGCACCACTTTGCTCTTCTTCTTACGCACATCGACCACGGTCATGCGGTCGGTACAGGAGTAGCAAGGGTCGAGGCTACCGATAATCAGCGGCGCATCGGAAACGGTATTGCCACGCAGCATGTAGCGCAGGGTCGGCCAGTTCGCGTAAGTCGCGGCACGGCAGCGCCAGCGGTACAGCTTCTGGTTGTCGCCGGTCATGCTCCAGTGGATATCGTCGCCGCGCGGCGCTTCGGCAAAGCCCAGCGCAAAGCGGTGCGGAATGTAGGTAAAGCCTTCCACCATCAGCGGGTCACCCGGCAGGTTATCCAGACCGTAGTCGATCATGTTCAGCGCGGTATAGACTTCGTTGATACGCACTTTCAGACGGGAAATAACGTCGCAGCCCTGCTCGCTGTGGACTTCCATTGGCAGCAAGCCATAACCAACAAACGGGTGATCGGCGCGAGTATCGCGGGCGTGACCGCTGGCGCGGACCATCGGGCCAACGTTACTGAAGTCGCGAGCGATTTCCGGGTCCAGACGACCAATGCCGACAGTGCGCTGTTCCATGTTCGGCGTACTCAGCAGCACATCCACCAGCTCCTGCACTTCACGACGCATCTGTTGCGCCAGTTGACGGGTCTGGATCATGTCATCTTTCAGCAGATCGCGACGAATCCCGCCGATCAGGTTCAGGCCGTAGGTTTTACGCGCACCGGTAAGGATCTCTGCCATTTTCATGGAGGTTTCACGCACGCGGAAGAACTGCATAAAGCCGGAGTCGAAGCCGGTAAAGTGGCAGGCGAGGCCGAGGTTGAGCAGATGCGAGTGCAGGCGTTCCACCTCCAGCAGAATGGCGCGGATCATCTGCGCACGTTCTGGCACCTGAATACCCATCGCGTTTTCCACCGACGTGGTGTAGGCGGTGCTGTGAGCAAAGCCGCAGATCCCGCACACACGGTCAGAGAGGAAGGTCACTTCGTTATAACCCATGCGGGTTTCCGCCAGTTTTTCCATGCCGCGATGGACGTAGAACAGACGGTAGTCGGCGTCGATAATGTTTTCGCCATCGACGAACAGACGGAAGTGACCCGGTTCGTCAGAAGTGACGTGCAGCGGACCAATCGGCACGACGTTGTTTTTCTTGTCGCCCAGTTCGTTGATGAACTCGTAGGTTTCAGCATCGGTGGTCGGTGCCGGACGTTGACGATAATCCATGCTGTCTTTACGCAGCGGATAAAGTTCATCCGGCCAGTCATCCGGCAGCACCAGACGGCGTTCATCCGGCAGCCCTACCGGAATCAAACCGTACATATCGCGCACTTCGCGCTCGCCCCACACCGCCGCCGGAACGCGCGGCGTCACGGACGGATACTCCGGTTTGTTGGCATCAACTTCGACGCGAACCGTTACCCAACACTTGGTGCCCTTCTCCATCGACAGCACGTAATAAACGGCGTAATGACCATTCAGTTTGCGTTCGTCGTTACCAAACAGTACCGACAGCCAGCCACCCTGTTTGTAGTAAAGAAACTCCACCACTTCCGGCAGGTAGTTCACCTTTACGGTGACAGTCAGCTGATCTTTGGTCTGCCAGGCGTGGTCCAGCACGACGCCCGGAAATGCCTCATTCAGCGCGGCGAGATAATGTTGACCTAATTTTTCTTCAGACATGCTCAAACTCTCTTTAATCACGCCGCCAGCAAGGAGACGAACGCTAAAAATGCAAAGCCAAACCCAGCCCAGGTAATGCGCGGAGTAATATCAAGACGCAGACGGGCCATGCTGTTTTCGAACAGCGCGATAACCAGGACGCCGACCACCAGTTTGACGATGGCAATCACCAACGCCAGCAGCAGCCCACCGACGGTGAAGGTTTCCATTTGTCCCCACGGAATAAACACCCCGACGAACATCTGCAGCACCACCAACTGTTTCAGGCTGATACCCCATTTCATGACGCCAAAGCCGCTGCCGCTGTACTCAGAGAGCGGACCTTCCTGCAACTCCTGCTCGGCTTCCGCCAGGTCGAACGGCAGTTTTCCCATTTCGATAAAAGTGGCGAACGCACAGGCACAAAGCGCCAGCACCAGCGGGATGCTCTGGCTCAGCGGCCAGTGATAAACGGTGTCGGTGATGTTGCTGATGTTGGTGGAACCGGCAACCTGTGCGGCAACCCACAGACCAAGCAGCAGCATCGGTTCGACCAGCACGCCAAGCATCGCTTCACGGCTCGCGCCGATAGCAGTAAACGGGCTACCGGTATCCAGACCGGAAATGGCAAAGAAGAAACGCGCGATGGCAAAGAGATACAGTAAGGTGATCAAATCGCCCAGTTGCGGCAGCGGAGAACCAACGGTCACCACCGGCAGCGCAGTAGCGATAGTCAGCATGACGCCCACCATCACATACGGCGTCAGGCGGAACACCCAGCCGGAGGCATCCGGGCCAACGCTCTGACGCCCCAGCAGTTTGATAATGTCGCGATACTCCTGCAACACGCCCGGCCCGCGACGGTTATGCAAGCGGGCGCGCGCCACGCGGGTTATACCGGAGAGCAGCGGCGCAACGGCAAATAACACCAGCGCCTGAATTAACGGATATAAAACACTCATTCTCAGGCTCCTCGTGAAACAATAATCACCACCAGTACCGCCAGTTCAACCAGCGCCATCCGGCGGAACAGCAACGCACTCCCCTCGCACTGCCAGCCCGGCACCAGCGACACCGGATTCAGCCATTTGCGCAGTTTCAGCACCGGCGCAAACGCCTGTTTCACCGGCATGGCAAAACCGTGAGCGGTAATCACCATTGATTTTTCGTGGTCGTAACCGCACACCCAGGCCGCACCGCGGGAACGCGATGGCAAACGATCGCCTTTGCAAATCGCCATAATGATGAATGGCAGCAGCGGGCAGGCAATCAGCAGCAACGTGATCATCGGTTGAGAAACGGTGGTGTTAGCAGGCTCCAGCGGCAGAGGTACAGCAGCAGACAGCATCGGCAGCAGCCACGGCGCAGCAACACCGCCAATTACGCAGCAAATCGCCAGTGCCACTACGCTTACGCTCATCAGGAGCGGCGCACAGGTGGCGTTTTCGGCTTCTTTGGTACGCGGCGCGCCGAGGAACGTGACGCCATAGACTTTCGCCATACACATAACCGCCAGCGCACCGGTAATTGCCAGCCCCACAGCGAGCAGCGGCCCCAGCAGACGTGCAACAAACGCGCCACTATTGCTCAGTTTGAAAAAGGATTGATAGATAACCCATTCCCCGGCAAACCCGTTCAGCGGCGGCAGCGCAGCCATTGCCATCAACCCGACTAACATGGCGATGGAGATAACCGGCATTTTCTTGCCAATACCACCGAGTTTTTCGATATCGCGATGACCGGTACGGAACCAGACGCTCCCCGCCCCGAGGAACAGTACGCTTTTGAACAGGCTATGGTTAAGCAGATGGTACAGACCACCGACCAGGCCAAGAGCAATCAGCGCCGGTTGTTCGAGCGCGATACCCGTTACGCCAGCGCCCAGCCCCAGCAGGATAATGCCGATATTTTCCAGGGTGTGGTAAGCCAGTAGACGCTGGATGTTATGCTCCATCAGCGCATACAGACCACCGACGAACGCGGTGATCATACCGAGCACCAGCAGCGCGATCCCCCACCACAGCGGTGCATTACCACCCAGCAGCGACAGGGTTAAAATGCCCAGCAGGCCAATTTTCATGACTACCGTAGAAAACAACGCGGCAGCTGGCGCAGAGGCGTTCGCATGTGCCTGCGGCACCCAGCCGTGCAGCGGAATAATCCCGGCCAGCAGGCCAAAGCCAATCACACCGAGCAGCCAGATATCGGAACCGAGCGGCAGCTGTTGCATACGCATATCCAGCAGGCGCAGATCCAGCGTGCCGTAACGCTGCCACAGCAGCCAGCAAGCAATCGCCAGCAGCAGAGTGCCAAGACGCCCCAGCGCAAACCACAGTTTGCCCTCTTTGCTGTTGTTGGTGAGGAACACCGCACACAAGGCCATGACTTCAGCCATTACCACGAACATGCCGAGGTTGCTGGCGATGACGGCGCAGACGGCGGCAGCCATCAACATATTGATCTGCAAGCCGTTGCACTTCACCTGCGCGTGGCGATGCCAGTCAATGTTGTAGAGGCTGACAAACAGACCGCACAGACCGAGCGTAATCAGCCAAATCGCGTTAAGCGGAGAGATTTGCACATCGTAGCTTACCAGCGACAGCGCACCGCTCACGCCAACCGCGCCAGTCAGTACTGTGAAGCCCGCTGCTGCCGTATACAGACTACCAACCGCGCCGCCAATTCCGGCTATCCAGCCGCTTAGCGCCTTTTGAAAAGAAAAGAGAAATGCCAGAACAGCGGCGGCGACAAACCACGCCACGCCGCTATTGATCAGGGAAATTGCGCTCATTTAGCCTCTCCACTTTGAGCCTGCTGAAACAAGGTGAGATCGCCAAAGTCCGTGTTAAAGGTCAGCTCACGCTTACGTTTGCTGACGCGGGCGATATCGGTGTTATCCACCAGATGCAGGGCTTTAGTCGGGCACATCCGCACGCAGGCCGGACCTTGTTCATCAAAGCTACAAAGGTCACATTTGACGGCGATCGCGCGAATACCTGGCACCCAGTCAAGCAATGTGCTGACACGCGCCGGAGCAGGCGGTGCCGGTGGCGCTTTCGGGGTATTGGCGTTTGCCGGAATATCCAGCGGACGGCTGCCGGAAAATTCGATTGCGCCAAACGGGCAGGCGATGCCGCACAGTTTGCAGCTTACGCACAGACTTTCATTCAACTGCACGGCCCCATCAACGCGGGTGATGGCGTTAACCGGGCAGACCACCGCGCAGGGTGCATCTTCACAGTGGTGACAGAGCTGCGGCGCAGATTCTTTTTCATTGAGCATCACTCTCAGGCGCGGCATTGATTGCAGGCCGTGCTGGCGATGCGTCTCTGAACAGGCGGCCTCACAAGTGTGGCAACCGATACAGAGCGTGGAGTCAGCAATTACAAAACGATTCACCAGGCATTCCTCAGGTGATTGTCATTTTTGACGAAAACATGCCGATGAAATGTCATTTTCGACACTCATCGACACGCCCATCCCCAAACAGGCGTAACGCCTGCAAAACGGGCAAAGCCTCAGCTCATGCTGCCGGGCTTTGTCCCTTTACCAGTTGGCTTAAATTCACCGGCACATTGTTTTCAATGGCGGTGTATAAGCTGTCGTAAACGCCAGCGATTTTTTCGAGATAGTGTTCCAGAACCTGTTCGCGATCGCGGATGTTGACCTTGCCATCAATCATGCCGTCAATGCTCAGTTGCGCCTGCGCAATCCGCTGTTTGTCTTCGCCATCTTTTGTTTCGACGTAATACTCGATGGTGTGGCTGTTAAAGCCATCCGCCAGGGTGACGTAAATACGAAAATGTTCAAAAAGGACGAAACAGAGTTCTTTGTCCGGCGCGCAGCTCATGGCGTGATGCAGGCGCGCTTTCGATAACGTGATCCCCTGAACCAGCGAATTGCAGTAGATGTGCCACTGGTCCTGTAGGCGACGATGCCGCTGTGCGATGTAATCGGCTTTCTCGCTTATTTCCCAAATAGTCATTGTCAGGTTACCCGTTTAACAGAGATGCCAGCTTTAAGCATTTTTTGTGCCAACTTTTAATTTATTGTTATTAAAGCGATTTTTAAGATTTTGGTGAATTTCGTCGCCGTGTCGACGTGTCATTTCGACATCATCGACATTATTCACTGCAGGGATAATCAACACTGGCACAATTATTGCTTGTAGCTGGCAATAGTTAATGGGAGGCGATATGCACGAAATAACCCTCTGCCAACGGGCACTGGAATTGATCGAACAGCAGGCCGCAAAACACGGCGCAAAACGCGTAACTGGGGTCTGGCTCAAAATTGGCGCATTTTCTTGTGTCGAAACCAGCTCTCTTGCCTTTTGTTTTGATCTGGTTTGCCGCGGCAGCGTGGCGGAAGGTTGTAAACTGCACCTCGAAGAACAAGAGGCCGAATGCTGGTGTGAAACATGCCAACAGTATGTGACGCTACTGACCCAGCGCGTCCGCCGCTGTCCACAGTGTCATGGTGACATGCTACAGATTGTGGCAGACGACGGTTTACAGATTCGGCGGATAGAAATAGACCAGGAGTGAGCGATGTGTACAACATGCGGTTGCGGTGAAGGCAACCTGTATATCGAGGGTGATGAACATAACCCTCATTCCGCGTTTCGTAGCGCGCCATTTGCCCCGGCGGCACGCCCGAAGATGAAAATCACCGGCATTAAAGCGCCTGAATTTATCCCCAGCCAGACTGAAGAAGGCGACCTGCATTACGGTCATGGCGAAGCGGGCACTCACGCACCGGGCATGAGCCAGCGCCGGATGCTGGAAGTCGAAATTGACGTGCTGGACAAAAACAACCGTCTGGCTGAACGCAACCGCGCGCGCTTTGCTGCCCGCAAGCAACTGGTGCTCAACCTGGTTTCCAGCCCTGGTTCCGGTAAAACCACCCTGCTGACGGAAACCTTAATGCGCCTGAAAGACAGTGTTCCGTGCGCGGTTATTGAAGGTGACCAGCAAACCGTGAACGATGCCGCACGCATTCGCGCTACCGGCACACCAGCGATTCAGGTGAATACCGGTAAAGGCTGCCATCTTGACGCACAGATGATTGCTGACGCCGCACCGCGCCTGCCACTGGACGATAACGGTATTCTGTTTATCGAAAACGTTGGCAACCTCGTATGCCCGGCGAGCTTCGATCTCGGTGAAAAACACAAAGTGGCGGTGCTTTCCGTTACCGAAGGTGAAGACAAACCGCTGAAATATCCGCATATGTTTGCCGCCGCCTCGCTGATGCTGCTCAACAAAGTTGACCTGTTGCCGTATCTCAACTTTGACGTTGAGAAGTGCATCGCCTGCGCCCGCGAAGTCAATCCAGAAATTGAAATCATCCTTATTTCCGCCACCAGCGGCGAAGGGATGGACCAGTGGCTGAACTGGCTGGAGACACAGCGATGTGCATAGGCGTTCCCGGCCAGATCCGCACCATTGACGGTAACCAGGCGAAAGTCGACGTCTGCGGCATTCAGCGCGATGTCGATTTAACGTTAGTCGGCAGCTGCGATGAAAACGGTCAGCCGCGCGTGGGCCAGTGGGTACTGGTTCACGTTGGCTTTGCCATGAGCGTAATTAATGAAGCCGAAGCACGCGACACTCTCGACGCCTTACAAAACATGTTTGACGTTGAGCCGGATGTCGGCGCGCTGTTGTATGGCGAGGAAAAATAATGCGTTTTGTTGATGAATATCGCGCGCCGGAACAGGTGATGCAGTTAATTGAGCATCTGCGCGAACGTGCTTCACATCTCTCTTACACAGCCGAACGCCCTCTGCGGATTATGGAAGTGTGTGGCGGTCATACTCACGCTATCTTTAAATTCGGCCTCGACCAGTTACTGCCGGAAAACGTTGAGTTTATCCACGGTCCGGGTTGCCCGGTGTGCGTACTGCCGATGGGTAGAATCGACACCTGCGTGGAGATTGCCAGCCATCCGGAAGTCATCTTCTGTACCTTTGGCGACGCCATGCGCGTACCAGGGAAACAGGGATCGCTGTTGCAGGCAAAAGCACGCGGTGCCGATGTGCGTATCGTTTACTCGCCGATGGATGCGTTGAAACTGGCGCAGGAGAATCCAACCCGCAAAGTGGTGTTCTTCGGCTTAGGTTTTGAAACCACCATGCCGACCACCGCTATCACTCTGCAACAGGCGAAAGCGCGTGATGTGCAGAATTTTTACTTCTTCTGCCAGCACATTACGCTTATCCCGACGCTTCGCAGTTTGCTGGAACAGCCGAATAACGGTATCGACGCGTTCCTCGCGCCGGGGCACGTTAGTATGGTTATCGGCACTGATGCCTATAATTTTATCGCCAGCGATTTTCATCGTCCGCTGGTGGTCGCTGGTTTCGAACCCCTTGATCTACTGCAAGGCGTGGTGATGCTGGTGGAGCAGAAAATAGCGGCCCACAGCAAGGTAGAGAATCAGTATCGTCGGGTGGTACCGGATGCCGGTAACCTGCTGGCGCAACAGGCGATTGCCGATGTGTTCTGTGTCAACGGCGACAGCGAATGGCGCGGCTTAGGCGTGATTGAATCTTCTGGCGTGCACCTGACGCCGGATTATCAACGATTCGATGCCGAAGCACATTTCCGCCCGGCACCGCAGCAGGTCTGCGATGACCCGCGCGCGCGTTGTGGTGAGGTATTAACGGGCAAATGTAAGCCGCATCAATGCCCGCTGTTTGGTAACACCTGTAATCCTCAAACCGCATTTGGTGCACTGATGGTCTCCTCCGAAGGAGCGTGCGCCGCGTGGTATCAGTATCGTCAGCAGGAGAGTGAAGCGTGAATAATATCCAACTCGCCCACGGCAGCGGCGGCCAGGCGATGCAGCAATTAATCAACAGCCTGTTTTTGGAAGCCTTTGCCAACCCGTGGCTGGCAGAGCAGGAAGATCAGGCACGTCTTGATCTGGCGCAACTGATAGCGGAAGGCGACCGTCTGGCGTTCTCCACCGACAGTTACGTTATTGACCCGCTGTTCTTCCCTGGCGGTAATATCGGCAAGCTGGCGATTTGCGGCACAGCCAATGACGTTGCGGTCAGTGGTGCCATTCCGCGCTATCTCTCCTGTGGCTTTATCCTCGAAGAAGGATTGCCGATGGAGACACTGAAAGCCGTAGTGACCAGCATGGCAGAAACCGCCCGCACGGCAGGCATTGCCATCGTTACTGGCGATACTAAAGTGGTGCAGCGCGGCGCGGCAGATAAACTGTTTATCAACACCGCGGGCATGGGCGCAATTCCGGTGAATATTCACTGGGGCGCACAGACGCTAACCGCAGGCGATGTATTGCTGGTTAGCGGTACACTCGGCGACCACGGGGCGACTATCCTTAACCTGCGTGAGCAGCTGGGGCTGGATGGCGAACTGGTCAGCGACTGCGCGGTGCTGACGCCCCTTATTCAGACGCTGCGTGACATTCCCGGCGTGAAAGCGCTGCGTGATGCCACCCGTGGTGGTGTAAACGCGGTGGTTCATGAGTTCGCGGCAGCCTGCGGTTGCGGTATTGAAATTTCTGAATCAGCGCTGCCGGTTAAACCTGCCGTGCGCGGCGTTTGCGAATTGCTGGGACTGGACGCCCTGAACTTTGCCAACGAAGGCAAACTGGTGATCGCCGTTGAACGCAACGCGGCAGAGCAAGTGCTGGCAGCGTTACATTCCCATCCACTGGGGAAAGACGCGGCGCTGATTGGTGAAGTGGTGGAACGTAAAGGTGTTCGTCTTGCCGGTCTGTATGGCGTGAAACGAACCCTCGATTTACCACACGCCGAACCGCTTCCGCGTATATGCTAATAAAATTCTAAATCTCCTATAGTTAGTCAATGACCTTTTGCACCGCTTTGCGGTGCTTTCCTGGAAGAACAAAATGTCATATACACCGATGAGTGATCTCGGACAGCAAGGGTTGTTCGACATCACTCGGACACTATTGCAGCAGCCCGATCTGGCCTCGCTGTGTGAGGCTCTTTCGCAACTGGTAAAGCGTTCTGCGCTCGCCGACAACGCGGCTATTGTGTTGTGGCAAGCGCAGACTCAACGTGCGTCTTATTACGCATCGCGTGAAAAAGACACCCCCATTAAATATGAAGACGAAACTGTTCTGGCACACGGTCCGGTACGCAGCATTTTGTCGCGCCCTGATACGCTGCATTGCAGTTACGAAGAATTTTGTGAAACCTGGCCGCAGCTGGCCGCAGGTGGGCTATACCCAAAATTTGCTCACTATTGCCTGATGCCACTGGCGGCGGAAGGGCATATTTTTGGTGGCTGTGAATTTATTCGTTATGACGATCGCCCCTGGAGCGAAAAAGAGTTCAATCGTCTGCAAACATTTACGCAGATCGTTTCTGTCGTCACCGAACAAATCCAGAGTCGCGTCGTTAACAATGTCGACTATGAGTTGTTATGCCGGGAACGCGATAACTTCCGCATCCTGGTCGCCATCACCAACGCGGTGCTTTCCCGCCTGGATATGGACGAACTGGTCAGCGAAGTCGCCAAAGAAATCCATTACTATTTCGATATTGACGATATCAGTATCGTCTTACGCAGCCACCGTAAAAACAAACTCAACATCTACTCCACTCACTATCTTGATAAACAGCATCCCGCCCACGAACAGAGCGAAGTCGATGAAGCCGGAACCCTCACCGAACGCGTGTTCAAAAGTAAAGAGATGCTGCTGATTAATCTCCACGAGCGGGATGATTTAGCCCCCTATGAACGCATGTTGTTCGATACCTGGGGCAACCAGATTCAAACCTTGTGCCTGTTACCGCTGATGTCTGGCGACACCATGCTGGGCGTGCTGAAACTGGCGCAATGTGAAGAGAAAGTGTTTACCACTACCAATCTGAATTTACTGCGCCAGATTGCCGAACGTGTGGCAATCGCTGTCGATAACGCCCTCGCCTATCAGGAAATCCATCGTCTGAAAGAACGGCTGGTTGATGAAAACCTCGCCCTGACCGAGCAGCTCAACAATGTTGATAGTGAATTTGGCGAGATTATTGGCCGCAGCGAAGCCATGTACAGCGTGCTTAAACAAGTTGAAATGGTGGCGCAAAGTGACAGTACCGTGCTGATCCTCGGTGAAACTGGCACGGGTAAAGAGCTGATTGCCCGTGCTATCCATAATCTCAGTGGGCGTAATAATCGCCGCATGGTCAAAATGAACTGCGCGGCGATGCCTGCCGGATTGCTGGAGAGCGATCTGTTTGGTCATGAACGTGGGGCTTTTACTGGTGCCAGCGTCCAGCGTATCGGTCGTTTTGAACTGGCGGATAAAAGCTCCCTGTTCCTCGACGAAGTGGGCGATATGCCACTGGAGTTACAGCCGAAGTTGCTGCGTGTATTGCAGGAACAGGAGTTTGAACGCCTCGGCAGCAACAAAATCATTCAGACGGACGTGCGTCTAATCGCCGCGACTAACCGCGATCTGAAAAAAATGGTCGCCGACCGAGAGTTCCGTAGCGATCTCTATTACCGCCTGAACGTATTTCCGATCCACCTGCCGCCACTACGCGAGCGTCCGGAAGATATTCCGCTGCTGGCGAAAGCCTTTACCTTCAAAATTGCCCGTCGTCTGGGGCGCAATATCGACAGCATTCCTGCCGAGACGCTGCGCACCTTGAGCAACATGGAGTGGCCGGGTAACGTACGCGAACTGGAAAACGTCATTGAGCGCGCGGTATTGCTAACACGCGGCAACGTGCTGCAGCTGTCATTGCCAGATATTGCTTTACCGGAGCCTGAAACGCCGCCTGCCGCAACGGTTGTCGCTCAGGAGGGCGAAGATGAATATCAGTTGATTGTTCGCGTGCTGAAAGAAACTAACGGCGTGGTTGCCGGGCCTAAAGGCGCTGCGCAACGTCTGGGGCTGAAACGCACGACCCTGCTGTCACGGATGAAGCGACTGGGAATTGATAAATCGGCATTGATTTAACAGATGTGGTTATACTCGATCAACATTCAATGAAAGGAGGCAGTATGGCAGTTTCAGCAAGAAATCAATTAACCGGAACAGTTAGCGCAGTAGCAATGGGCGCGGTGAATGACGAAGTAGAACTGACGCTGGCAGGTGGTGCAAAACTGGTGGCGATTGTTACACACAGCAGCCAACAGGCTCTGGGGCTGGCAAAAGGGAAAGAAGCGATTGCCCTGATTAAAGCCCCGTGGGTAACGCTGGCCACGGAAGACTGTGGACTGAAATTCTCTGCTCGCAACCAGTTTGCTGGCAGCGTGTCGACAATCACCGAAGGCGCAGTGAACGCCACTGTCCATATCAAAACGGATGCGGGTTTTGAAATTGTGGCAGTGGTAACAAATGAAAGTCAGGATGAAATGAAACTTACCACTGGCTCACGCGTTATTGCGTTGATCAAAGCATCAGCAATCCTGATTGCTACCAAAGCGTAAGCGCCTTATTTGCCGGAGAGTATGGCTCTCCGGCAGATTTATTTCTTTGGACGATATTTTTCTGGCAACTCCGGCACCGGACGCTTGTCATCGATGAGATGACGCACGGTTAAGATCGGATGACGCCACAGCATTCTCGGCCCGGCCCAACGCATAATCTGTTTCATCTCTTCACGCTTTGCAGGCTGGTAACAGTGCACCGGACACTGCTTACAGGCTGGCTTCTCTTCGCCGAACACACATTTATCCAGCCGCTTTTGCGCGTAAACAAACAACGCCTCGTAATGCTCCGGCTCCGCTGACGCCTGCGGGCATTTCGCTTGATAAAGATCGATCATTTTTTTAATCGTCAGTTTTTCACGAGAGATACGCTTGCCGGACATACTGCCTCCACCTCATTAAGATGCATTTATATTACAACTTAATCTTAAAGGGCACTATGACTCTAAAGAAGAAGGGTTAGCCAACCGATACAATTTTGCGTACTTGCTTCATAAGCATCACGCAAAAGCTGCAAAACAGCATCTTTCCCGGAACCAGCATCAAGAACTCGCCGTTCGCTTCTTCCCCTGAAATGATTAACTCCGGTATCATGTGCGCCTTATGTGATTACAACGAAAATAAAAACCATCACACCCCATTTAATATCAGGGAACCGGACATAACCCCATGAGTGCAATAGAAAATTTCGACGCCCATACGCCCATGATGCAGCAGTATCTCAAGCTGAAAGCCCAGCATCCCGAGATCCTGCTGTTTTACCGGATGGGTGATTTTTATGAACTGTTTTATGACGACGCAAAACGCGCGTCGCAACTGCTGGATATTTCACTGACCAAACGCGGTGCTTCGGCGGGAGAGCCGATCCCGATGGCGGGGATTCCCTACCATGCGGTGGAAAACTACCTCGCCAAACTGGTGAATCAGGGCGAGTCCGTTGCCATCTGCGAACAAATTGGCGATCCGGCGACCAGCAAAGGTCCGGTTGAGCGCAAAGTTGTGCGTATCGTTACGCCAGGCACCATCAGCGATGAAGCCCTGTTGCAGGAGCGTCAGGACAACCTGCTGGCGGCTATCTGGCAGGACAGCAAAGGTTTCGGCTACGCGACGCTGGATATCAGCTCCGGGCGTTTTCGCCTGAGCGAACCGGCTGACCGGGAAACGATGGCGGCAGAACTGCAACGCACTAATCCTGCGGAATTGCTGTATGCAGAAGATTTTGCTGAAATGTCGTTAATTGAAGGCCGTCGCGGCCTGCGCCGTCGCCCGCTGTGGGAGTTTGAAATCGACACCGCGCGCCAGCAGTTGAATCTGCAATTTGGGACCCGCGATCTGGTCGGTTTTGGCGTCGAGAACGCGCCGCGCGGACTTTGTGCTGCCGGTTGTCTGTTGCAGTATGCGAAAGATACCCAACGTACGACTCTGCCGCATATTCGTTCCATCACCATGGAACGTGAGCAGGACAGCATCATTATGGATGCCGCGACGCGTCGTAATCTGGAAATCACCCAGAACCTGGCGGGTGGTGCGGAAAATACGCTGGCTTCTGTGCTCGACTGCACCGTCACGCCGATGGGCAGCCGTATGCTGAAACGCTGGCTGCATATGCCAGTGCGCGATACCCGCGTGTTGCTTGAGCGCCAGCAAACTATTGGCGCATTGCAGGATTTCACCGCCGAGTTACAGCCGGTACTGCGTCAGGTGGGCGATCTGGAACGTATTCTGGCGCGTCTGGCGTTGCGTACTGCTCGCCCGCGCGATCTGGCCCGTATGCGCCATGCTTTCCAGCAACTGCCGGAACTGCGCGCGCAGTTAGAAAATGTCGATAGTGCACCGGTACAGGCGCTGCGTGAGAAGATGGGCGAGTTTGCCGAACTGCGCGATCTGCTGGAGCGGGCAATCATCGACACACCACCAGTGCTGGTACGCGACGGTGGTGTTATCGCACCGGGCTATAACGAAGAGCTGGATGAGTGGCGGGCGCTGGCTGACGGCGCGACCGATTATCTGGAGCGTCTGGAAATCCGCGAGCGTGAACGTACCGGCCTGGACACGCTGAAAGTCGGATTTAACGCGGTGCATGGTTATTACATTCAGATCAGCCGTGGACAAAGCCATCTGGCCCCCATCAACTACATGCGTCGCCAGACGCTGAAAAATGCCGAGCGCTACATTATTCCAGAGCTAAAAGAGTACGAAGATAAAGTTCTCACCTCAAAAGGCAAAGCACTGGCACTGGAAAAACAGCTTTATGAAGAGCTGTTCGACCTGCTGTTGCCGCATCTGGAAGCGTTGCAACAGAGCGCAAGCGCGCTGGCAGAACTTGATGTGCTGGTTAACCTGGCGGAGCGGGCCTATACCCTGAACTACACCTGCCCGACTTTTATTGATAAACCGGGTATTCGCATCACCGAAGGCCGCCATCCGGTGGTTGAACAGGTGCTGAATGAGCCGTTTATCGCCAACCCGCTGAACCTGTCGCCACAGCGTCGCATGTTGATCATTACCGGTCCGAATATGGGCGGTAAAAGTACCTATATGCGCCAGACCGCACTGATTGCGCTGATGGCCTACATCGGCAGCTATGTACCGGCACAAAAAGTTGAGATTGGACCTATCGATCGCATCTTTACCCGCGTAGGGGCAGCGGATGATCTGGCATCCGGGCGTTCAACCTTTATGGTGGAAATGACCGAAACCGCCAATATTTTACATAACGCCACCGAATACAGTCTGGTGTTAATGGATGAGATCGGGCGTGGAACGTCCACTTACGATGGTCTGTCACTGGCATGGGCGTGCGCGGAAAATCTGGCGAATAAGATTAAGGCATTGACGCTGTTTGCTACCCACTATTTCGAGCTGACCCAGTTACCGGAGAAAATGGAAGGCGTCGCCAACGTGCATCTCGATGCACTGGAGCACGGCGACACCATTGCCTTTATGCATAGCGTGCAGGATGGCGCGGCGAGCAAAAGCTACGGCCTGGCGGTTGCAGCTCTGGCGGGCGTGCCAAAAGAGGTGATTAAGCGCGCACGGCAAAAACTGCGTGAGCTGGAAAGTATTTCGCCGAACGCCGCCGCTACACAAGTGGATGGTACGCAAATGTCTTTGCTGTCAGTACCGGAAGAAACCTCGCCAGCGGTCGAAGCTCTGGAAAATCTCGACCCGGATTCACTAACTCCGCGTCAGGCGCTGGAATGGATTTATCGCTTGAAGAGTCTGGTGTAATAACAATTCCCGATAGAAAAATACTATCGGGAATATTATCTACAGCTGACGAATCAAATAAAAATACCCTGTATAATAGGAAAGTTTATTTTACAGGGTAAAACCATGCCATCTACACGCTATCAAAAAATCAATGCCCATCACTATCGCCATATATGGGTCGTTGGTGATATTCATGGTGAATATCAGTTATTACAATCCCGCTTACATCAACTCTCTTTTTTCCCCGAAACCGACTTACTTATTTCTGTCGGCGATAATATTGATCGTGGGCCGGAGAGTCTTGACGTCCTGCGCCTGCTAAACCAGCCCTGGTTTATCTCCGTTAAAGGCAACCACGAAGCAATGGCGCTGGATGCGTTCGCGACCGGCGATGGCAATATGTGGCTTGCCAGCGGTGGTGACTGGTTCTTTGAGTTAAATGATATGGAACAAAAAGAAGCTATAGGTCTATTGCTGAAATTTCATCAACTTCCACATATTATTGAAATTACCAACGACATTATAAAATATGTCATCGCACATGCGGATTATCCGGGCAATGAATATCTCTTTGGCGGACAAATAGCGGAGAGCGAATTACTTTGGCCTGTTGATCGTGTGCAGAAATCTCTTAATGGCGAGTTACAACAAATAAACGGCGCTGATTATTTTATATTTGGACATATGATGCTTGATAACATTCAGACGTTCGCTAACCAGATTTATATTGATACCGGATCGCCGAAAAGCGGGCGGCTGTCATTTTATAAAATAAAGTAGTCTCATGCTTCTTCTGTGAAGCATGAGTAACCCGGTGTTATTGCAGGCCATTATTCATTTTTCGCTACCAGCAAAGAGAGATCCTGCTTCGCCAGCGCGCGACTGGCACTCTCCGGCAAACCGTCGTCTGTAATAATCTGATCAAACTCGCTTAATGGTAACGCCAGCCATGTCGCCACCTGACCATATTTCGTCGCATCACAGACCAAAACTCGCTGGCGGCTGGCACTGGCAATCGCCCGTTTCACCGTGACTTTATCTTCCGCTGGCGTAGAAATCCCCCGCAAACTCCATGACGATGCAGAAATAAAAGCCTGATCAATCATCAGGCTGCGCAGCATGGTCGCAGCGGCTTCCCCGACACAGGAACGGTTTTCCCGACACACTGCACCGCCAGTGTGAATAATTGTGCAATTACTGTTGTCGAGCAAGTAGTCCGCAATAACGAAATCGTTTGTGACCACAGTCAGTGACTCCATGTGAATCAGATGCTGTGCTATCGCTAACGTGGTCGTTCCCGCATCCAGATAGATACAACTTCCCGGCTGAACAAGACTTGCCGCCAGCTTGCCAATAGCCGCTTTTTGCGTCATTGCCAGCGCAGTTTTTACCTGATGAGAAGGTTCATGCGCCACGCGTCCCGGAGACTGGACGCCTCCGGATACCAGCACAACGGCTCCCTGCTGCTCCAGTTTTTGTAAATCCCGACGAATGGTCATATGTGACACATTCATTCTGTCCGTTAGTTCAGCAATACTGACAATGCCTTTTTCAGCTACCATCTCAAGGATGATTTGGCGACGCTCTACGGGTATCAACTTTTGCTCCTTCCTTTGTCCTGCTGACATTCTACGCTATTTGCCTGCGAAACGTGCGCGGCGCAACTAACGCTTAGTTCACATAAAATAACACACAATGTTAATTTTTGTGAATCAGCTCACCATATCGTTATCTTCCAGCGCTTATATTCACAATATCAAACAAAATATCACTTAAATTAACAATGAGAGCAGATGAAAACGGGATCTGAGTTTCATGTCGGTATCGTTGGCTTAGGGTCAATGGGAATGGGAGCAGCACTGTCATGTGTCCGCGCAGGTCTTTCTACCTGGGGCGCAGACCTGAACAGCAATGCCTGCGCTACGTTGAAAGAGGCAGGTGCTTGCGGGGTTTCTGATAACGCCGCGACGTTTGCCGAAAAACTGGACGCTCTGCTGGTGCTGGTGGTCAATGCGGCCCAGGTTAAACAGGTGCTGTTTGGTGAAACAGGCGTTGCACAACATCTGAAACCCGGTACGGCAGTAATGGTTTCTTCCACTATCGCTAGTGCTGATGCGCAAGAAATTGCTACCGCTCTGGCTGGATTCGATCTGGAAATGCTGGATGCGCCAGTTTCTGGTGGTGCAGTAAAAGCCGCTAACGGTGAAATGACTGTCATGGCCTCCGGTAGCGATATTGCCTTTGAACGACTGGCACCCGTGCTGGAAGCCGTTGCCGGAAAAGTTTATCGCATAGGTGCAGAACCGGGACTAGGTTCGACCGTAAAAATTATTCACCAGTTGTTAGCGGGCGTACATATTGCTGCCGGAGCCGAAGCGATGGCACTTGCAGCCCGTGCGGGGATCCCGCTGGATGTGATGTATGACGTCGTGACCAATGCCGCCGGAAATTCCTGGATGTTCGAAAACCGGATGCGTCATGTGGTGGATGGCGATTACACCCCGCATTCAGCCGTCGATATTTTTGTTAAGGATCTTGGTCTGGTTGCCGATACAGCCAAAGCCCTGCACTTCCCGCTGCCATTGGCCTCAACAGCATTGAATATGTTCACCAGCGCCAGTAACGCGGGTTACGGGAAAGAAGACGATAGCGCAGTTATCAAGATTTTCTCTGGCATCACTCTACCGGGAGCGAAATCATGATCAAGATTGGCGTTATCGCCGATGATTTTACCGGCGCGACGGATATCGCCAGTTTTCTGGTGGAAAACGGTCTACCAACGGTACAAATTAACGGTGTTCCAACAGGTAAAATGCCGGAAGCAATCGACGCACTGGTGATCAGCCTGAAAACGCGTTCCTGTCCGGTGGTTGAAGCCACACAGCAATCGCTGGCGGCTCTGAGCTGGTTGCAACAGCAAGGTTGCAAACAGATCTATTTCAAATACTGCTCTACTTTCGACAGTACGGCTAAAGGTAATATCGGCCCGGTTACCGATGCATTAATGGATGCTCTCGACACGCCGTTTACGGTCTTCTCTCCGGCCCTGCCGGTCAACGGACGTACGGTTTATCAGGGGTATTTGTTCGTAATGAATCAACTGCTGGCCGAATCCGGGATGCGCCATCACCCGGTAAATCCCATGACCGACAGCTATCTTCCCCGTCTGGTTGAAGCGCAATCCACAGGGCGCTGCGGCGTCGTTTCGGCACATGTTTTCGAACAAGGTGTGGATGCCGTTCGTCAAGAGCTGGCTCGCTTACAGCAAGAGGGCTACCGCTACGCGGTGCTTGATGCGCTGGCCGAACACCATCTGGAAATTCAGGGAGAAGCCTTGCGCGATGCCCCACTGGTAACGGGCGGTTCTGGTCTGGCGATTGGCCTGGCCCGGCAGTGGGCGCAAGAAAACGGTAACCAGGCTCGCAAAGCAGGGCATCCGCTCGCTGGGCGCGGCGTAGTGCTCTCCGGTTCATGCTCTCAAATGACCAACCGCCAGGTGGCACATTACCGTCAAATTGCACCAGCCCGTGAAGTTGATGTGGCACGCTGCCTCTCAATTGAAACTCTGGCCGCTTATGCACACGAACTGGCAGAGTGGGTTCTGGGCCAGGAAAGTGTACTTGCTCCACTGGTTTTTGCCACCGCCAGCACTGACGCATTGGCAGCAATTCAACAGCAATACGGTGCACAAAAAGCCAGTCAGGCAGTAGAAACACTGTTTTCTCAACTAGCGGCGCGGTTAGCAGCGGAAGGCGTGACACGCTTTATTGTCGCAGGCGGTGAGACCTCCGGCGTAGTCACACAGAGCCTGGGAATAAAAGGGTTTCATATTGGCCCAACCATTTCCCCCGGCGTGCCGTGGGTAAACGCACTGGATAAGCCTGTCTCACTCGCCCTTAAATCTGGCAACTTCGGTGATGAAGCCTTTTTTTCACGAGCCCAAAGAGAGTTTTTATCATGAGCGATTTCGCAAAAGTAGAGCAGTCTTTGCGAGAGGAGATGACGCGGATTGCCAGTTCATTCTTTCAGCGCGGCTATGCAACCGGTTCGGCTGGCAATCTGTCGCTGCTTTTACCTGACGGGAATTTACTGGCGACACCGACAGGTTCATGCCTGGGCAATCTCGAGCCGCAGCGGCTTTCCAAAGTCGCCGCGGATGGCGAATGGTTAAGTGGTGACAAACCCTCGAAAGAGGTGCTCTTTCATCTGGCGCTGTATCGCAACAATCCGCGCTGTAAAGCGGTGGTGCATTTGCACAGCACATGGTCGACGGCGCTTTCCTGCCTGCAAGGGCTGGACAGCAGCAACGTTATTCGTCCGTTCACACCATACGTGGTGATGCGGATGGGAAATGTCCCGCTGGTGCCTTATTACCGACCGGGCGATAAACGCATCGCACAGGATCTGGCGGAACTGGCAGCAGACAATCAGGCTTTTTTACTGGCAAATCATGGCCCAGTGGTTTGCGGTGAAAGCCTGCAAGAAGCCGCCAACAATATGGAAGAGCTGGAGGAAACGGCAAAGCTGATTTTTATTCTCGGTGACCGCCCGATCCGTTATCTGACCGCAGGTGAAATTGCGGAATTAAGGAATTAATGCAATGCCTCGTTTTGCAGCTAATTTATCCATGATGTTCACCGAAGTGCCTTTTATTGAACGCTTCGCCGCAGCGCGAAAAGCCGGGTTCGATGCTGTGGAATTTCTGTTTCCCTATAACTACTCCACCCTGCAAATCCAAAAGCAACTGGAGCAAAACCATCTGACACTGGCGCTGTTCAATACCGCTCCCGGAGATATTAATGCGGGGGAATGGGGATTATCCGCCCTTCCCGGACGTGAGCACGAAGCACACGCAGACATCGACCTGGCACTGGAATATGCATTGGCGCTCAATTGTGAACAAGTCCATGTAATGGCAGGCGTCGTGCCCGCTGCCGAAGATGCTGAACGGTACCGGGCAGTATTTATCGATAATCTCCGCTACGCTGCCGACCGCTTTGCGCCACACGGCAAGCGAATATTAGTTGAAGCACTCAGCCCCGGCATTAAGCCTCATTATCTCTTCTCCAGCCAGTATCAGGCACTGGCTATTGTTGAAGAAGTTGCGCGAGATAACGTGTTTATTCAACTAGATACTTTTCATGCGCAAAAAGTAGATGGCAACCTGACGCATTTAATCCGCGACTACGCCGGGAAATATGCGCACGTACAAATTGCCGGACTACCTGATCGACATGAACCGGACGATGGAGAAATCAACTATCCGTGGCTGTTCCGCCTGTTCGATGAGGTGGGATATCAGGGCTGGATCGGTTGTGAATATAAACCTCGTGGCCTCACCGAAGAAGGACTTGGCTGGTTTGACGCCTGGCGCTAATTCGTTAAATCCCTAATTACAACGTACCCATACATCCCCCCATCTACGGATGGGGTAGGTTAACTATAACTTTCAGACAGGGTTTCCCATGTCCACAATTACATTGTTATGCATTGCGTTAACTGGCGTAATCATGCTGTTGCTGCTGGTCATCAAGGCAAAGGTACAACCATTCGTTGCTCTGCTCCTCGTCAGCCTGTTAGTCGCACTTGCGGCGGGTATACCGGCGGGCGAAGTGGGTAAAGTGATGATCGCCGGGATGGGCGGTGTGCTTGGTTCCGTCACTATTATTATTGGTCTGGGCGCTATGCTGGGGCGTATGATCGAACACTCTGGTGGTGCAGAGTCACTGGCTAATTATTTCAGTCGCAAGTTAGGTGACAAACGAACTATCGCTGCGCTGACTCTGGCAGCGTTCTTCCTCGGTATTCCCGTCTTCTTTGATGTCGGCTTTATTATTCTTGCGCCAATCATTTACGGTTTTGCCAAGGTTGCCAAAATATCGCCACTCAAATTTGGCCTGCCTGTCGCTGGGATCATGCTAACTGTACATGTGGCGGTACCGCCGCATCCAGGCCCTGTCGCCGCAGCAGGGTTACTCCACGCAGACATCGGCTGGCTAACCATCATCGGTATTGCGATTTCTATTCCCGTAGGGATTGTTGGCTACTTTGCAGCGAAAATAATCAATAAGCGCCAATATGCGATGTCGGTGGAAGTACTGGAACAGATGCAACTGGCTCCGGCCAGTGAGGAAGGCGCGACAAAATTAAGCGATAAAATAAATCCACCGGGCGTCGCGCTGGTCACCTCGCTAATTGTTATTCCTATCGCGATTATCATGGCGGGTACGGTTTCCGCAACACTGATGCCGCCTTCGCATCCCCTGCTTGGTACGCTACAGCTGATCGGCTCACCAATGGTAGCTCTAATGATTGCGCTGGTGCTGGCATTCTGGTTATTGGCTTTACGTCGCGGCTGGAGCTTACAACACACCAGCGACATTATGGGCTCAGCGCTTCCTACTGCGGCGGTAGTGATTTTGGTTACTGGTGCTGGAGGGGTATTTGGCAAAGTGCTGGTGGAATCGGGCGTCGGCAAAGCCCTTGCCAACATGTTACAAATGATTGACCTGCCTCTGTTACCAGCCGCATTTATTATTTCACTGGCGCTGCGTGCATCGCAGGGGTCAGCAACCGTAGCAATACTGACAACCGGCGGGTTACTCTCAGAAGCGGTGATGGGATTGAATCCGATTCAGTGCGTATTGGTGACGCTGGCAGCCTGCTTTGGTGGGCTTGGTGCGTCACATATTAATGACTCAGGGTTCTGGATTGTGACCAAATATCTGGGATTGTCGGTAGCAGACGGTCTGAAAACCTAGACAGTGTTAACGACCATTCTCGGTTTTACCGGATTCTTAATTACCTGGTGCGTATGGGCGGTAATTTGACCTTAATAAAAAGGTCCGATGAGCATCGGACCTTTTATTTAGCGCTTATCTGCCGCCAGCAGCGGCGGAATGCTCGGCACCATTGGCGCGTCATCAATATCTTTCTGCGTCATGCGGAACGCTTCGGGATAATGTTCGCGGCTGGTACGGCGCAGCGGTTCGGTATCGCGCCAGGTATAAAGGCAATGCTGGCACTGATATACCGTCCAGACATCTTTCACCGGCGATTTCGCCATCACTTCAATCTGTTCATCGGCACAACGTGGACAAATCATCTTCTTCTCCTTATTTACGTGCAGCCAGCATAGCGGTCAGTTTTTCAGCCCAGGCTTTGGTTTCCGGCAAATCCACCACCGGCTGGCTGTAGTGACCACGGTTGTCCGGGGCGACAGGCGTGGTGGCGTCGATAATCAGCTTGTCGGTGATCCCCGCCGGGCTTGAGCCAGGGTCGAGTTCCAGCACGGACATATTCGGCAACTGCACCAAATCCCCTGCCGGGTTCACTTTCGAGGAGAGCGCCCACATCACCTGCGGCAGGTTGAACGGATCAACGTCTTCATCGACCATAATCACCATCTTCACGTAGCCCAGACCGTGCGGCGTGGTCATCGCGCGCAGGCCCACCGCGCGGGCAAAGCCGCCGTAGCGTTTTTTGGTGGAGATAATCGCCAGCAGGCCGTGGGTGTACATGGCGTTTACCGCCTGCACTTCCGGGAACTCGGCTTTCAGTTGTTGATATAGCGGTACGCAGGTGGCTGGCCCCATCAGGTAGTCGATTTCGGTCCACGGCATGCCGAGGTACAGCGATTCGAAAATCGGCCTGGTGCGGTAAGAGACTTTATCGATGCGCACCACGGTCATGTTACGCCCGCCGGAGTAGTGTCCGGTAAACTCACCGAACGGCCCTTCGATTTCGCGTTTACGGCTTTCGATGACCCCTTCGAGGATCGCTTCTGAACCCCACGGCACATCAAAACCGGTCAGCGGGGCGGTGGCGATCGGGTACGAGCTTTCACGCAGCGCGCCTGCCATTTCATACTCAGACTGATCGTATTTCAGCGGCGTGGCCCCCATCAGCGTGATGATCGGATCGTTACCGAGCGTGATCGCAATCGGCAGATCTTCACCGCGCTCTTCTGCTTTATGCAGATGCAGGGCGATATCGTGCATCGGCACCGGTTGCAGGCCGAGCTTACGCTTGCCCTTCACTTCCATGCGGTAGATGCCGACGTTCTGCTTGCCGAAGTTATCCGGGTCGAGCGGATCGCGGGAAACCACGCACGCTTTGTCGAGATAGAAACCGCCATCACCGTCGTTTAAACGAAACAGCGGCAGGATATCGAACAGATTAATCTCGTCACCATCGACGGTGTTCTGCGCCCAGGCTGGATTGGCGCGGCGCTCCGGGGCAATCGGGAAGTTATCCCAGCGGCGGATAAACTCATCAATCTGTTTTTTAACCGGGGTGTTTGGCGGCAGGCCCAAGGAAATCGCGTGGTTCTGCCAGGAACCGATGGTATTCATCGCCACGCGGGCATCGGTAAAACCGCGAATATTATCAAACCACAGCGCCGGTGCACCATCGCCGATACGCCCGGTGGCGTTGGCAGCGGCAGCCAGATCCGGTTCCGCGTTCACCTCTTCGCTGATTTTCAGTAACTGGCCGTGGTCATCAAGCGCCTGTAAAAAGCTGCGTAAATCATCAAATGCCATTATTCATTCTCCTGAGAAAAATTCCGGGCCTGCGGCAATCCTTGCCAGCGCCTGGCGTAGGGATGTTCAAGGCCAAATTGATCCAGCACGCGGGCTACCACGTGGTGGACAATGTCATCTACCGTTTCGGGATGGTTATAAAAGGCAGGCATCGGCGGCACCATCGCCACGCCCATGCGTGAAAGTGCGAGCATATTTTCGAGATGGATGGTGTTAAGCGGCATTTCACGCGGCACCAGTACCAGTTTGCGGCCTTCTTTGAGCACGACGTCCGCCGCGCGCCCTACCAGGCCATCGGCGTAACCAGCGCGGATACCGGCGAGCGTTTTCATACTGCACGGAATAACGATCATGCCGTCGGTACGAAAGGAACCTGAGGAGATGGTCGCCGCCTGATCCGCCGGGTTATGGCTGAAGTCAGCGAGGGCAGCAACATCGCGGGCGCTGTAAGGCGTTTCCAGTTCAATGGTGGTTTTCGCCCACTTCGACATCACCAGATGAGTCTCGATATTCGGCATCTCCTGCAGCGCTTGCAGTAATGCCACACCAAGAGGCGCACCGGTAGCCCCTGTCATCCCGACGATCAGTTTCATTGCTTACTCTCTTAATTGTTCGTATACGAACGTTATTATTAAAATACGCCTCTGTTCTCATTGCGGCAAGCACTGAAAAGTAACAACATCCCCTTCGTCACTGAAAAACCGCTATGATAGCGGCAGATAGTTTGCCCGGAGTTTACATGGCGTTACGAAATAAAGCGTTCCATCAGTTACGACAGCTTTTTCAGCAGCACACATCTCGCTGGCAGCACGAGTTACCTGACCTGACCAAACCACAGTATGCGGTGATGCGTGCCATTGCTGATAAGCCTGGTATCGAACAGGTGGCACTGATAGAAGCAGCAGTCAGCACCAAAGCAACGCTGGCAGAAATGTTGGCAAGAATGGAAAATCGTGGCTTAGTCAGACGTGAACATGACGCCGCTGATAAGCGGCGACGCTTTGTCTGGCTGACTGCCGAAGGAGAAAAGATACTTGCTGCGGCGATACCGATTGGTGACAGCGTGGATGAGGAATTTTTGGGGCGTTTGAGTGCAGAAGAGCAGGAGCTGTTTATGCAGCTGGTGCGCAAGATGATGAACACATAGGATGCAAATTGCCGGGTAGGACGCTGACGTGTCTTATCCAGGCGACAAAAACACATGCTTCCCAAACAAAAGAAAAAAGGCCAGCCTCGCTTGAGACTGGCCTTTCTGACAGATGCTTACTTATTCGCGGAACAGCGCTTCGATATTCAGCCCCTGCGTTTGCAGGATTTCGCGCAAACGGCGCAGGCCTTCAACCTGAATCTGGCGAACACGTTCACGGGTGAGGCCAATTTCACGACCTACATCTTCCAGTGTTGCCGCTTCGTACCCAAGCAAACCGAATCGACGTGCCAGCACTTCACGCTGTTTGGCGTTCAGTTCGAACAGCCATTTGACGATGCTCTGCTTCATATCGTCATCTTGCGTGGTATCTTCCGGACCGTTCTCTTTTTCATCGGCCAGGATGTCCAGCAACGCTTTTTCGGAATCACCACCCAGCGGGGTGTCTACCGAGGTAATGCGCTCGTTAAGACGAAGCATACGGCTGACGTCATCAACTGGCTTATCCAGTTGCTCTGCGATCTCTTCCGCACTTGGTTCATGGTCCAGCTTATGGGACAACTCACGTGCGGTTCGCAGGTAAACGTTCAGCTCCTTTACGATGTGAATCGGCAAACGAATAGTACGGGTTTGGTTCATAATCGCCCGTTCAATCGTCTGGCGAATCCACCAGGTTGCGTATGTTGAGAAGCGGAAACCACGTTCCGGGTCAAACTTCTCTACCGCGCGGATCAGCCCCAGGTTGCCCTCTTCGATAAGGTCCAGCAACGCCAGACCACGATTGCCATAACGGCGGGCAATTTTTACCACCAGACGCAAGTTACTCTCGATCATCCGGCGGCGAGAGGCGACATCTCCACGCAGTGCGCGACGCGCAAAATAAACTTCTTCTTCGGCCGTTAACAGTGGTGAATAACCAATCTCACCAAGGTAAAGCTGAGTCGCGTCCAACACACGCTGTGTGGCTCCCTGCGATAACAGTTCCTCTTCGGCCAAATCGTTATCACTGGGTTCCTCTTCTACTAAGGCCTTTTCGTCAAAAACCTCAACTCCGTTCTCATCAAATTCCGCATCTTCATTTAAATCATGAACTTTCAGCGTATTCTGACTCATAAGGTGGCTCCTACCCGTGATCCCTTGACGGAACATTCAAGCAAAAGCCTGGTTCCGCCGATTTATCGCTGCGGCAAATAACGCAGCGGGTTTACGGATTTCCCCTTGTAACGAATTTCAAAATGCAAGCGTGTTGAACTGGTTCCGGTGCTACCCATGGTTGCTATTTTTTGCCCCGCCTTCACTTCTTGTTGTTCCCGGACCAGCATTGTGTCGTTATGGGCGTAGGCACTCAGGTAATCATCATTATGTTTGATGATAATCAGATTACCGTAGCCGCGCAGCGCGTTACCGGCATAAACAACGCGGCCATCTGCGGTCGCGATAATTGCCTGTCCTTTGCTGCCTGCGATATCAATCCCCTTGTTGCCCCCCTCAGAAGCGCCAAAGGTTTCGATCACTTTGCCCTCAGTCGGCCAGCGCCAGGTGGAGATAGGCGTACTGGTTGATGTACTGCTGACAGTCGGCTCGGTTGTGCTTGCTGTTGGTACCGTTACAGGCGCTGTGACCGTGGTCGCAGTTGGCTTGTTGTTCGGCAACATTTTGTTAGCACTCTGTTCACCCGAAGACTCAGAATACGTAATTGTCGGTTGCGACGCAACAGCAACGGTGGAATTTTGTGCAGGCTTGATCACAACTCCTTGCTCTGCTGCGTCGGCCTGGGTAATGGCATTTCCGCCAGTGATTGGCGTACCGGAAGCATTACCCACCTGTAAGGTCTGACCGACGTTCAGCGCGTATGGTGCCTGAATATTGTTGCGCTGAGCAAGGTCACGGAAATCGTTGCCAGTAATCCAGGCGATATAGAAAAGTGTGTCGCCTTTTTTCACGGTATAGGTACTGCCGCTATAACTGCCTTTCGGAATGTTCCCATACTGACGGTTATAGACGATGCGTCCGTTTTCCATCTGTACCGGCTGCTGAGCTACTGGCTGCACTGGCTGGATTTGCGGTTGTTGAGTAGCCTGAATTTGTGGCTGCTGTACCGGCTGAATTTGCGGTTGCTGGGCTGTAGACGTCGTCCCCATTTTCGGCGGCGGCGTAATCAACATACCAGAATTGGTATTTGCAGGCGCATTGCCATTAACGGAGCTGACCGGTGCCGGTGGATTTGAAGTGTCAGAACAGCCTGCCAGCCATAGCGAAACCAGTGACAAAGCCGCAATGCGGCGAACGGTGAATTTTGGGCTTCCCGCGCTCATTTATCCCCCAGGAAAAATTGGTTAATAACCAGTGACATAATTACCGTGCAAGGCACCATACTGAACACTGGAAAAGATGTTCACGATACGCTGACCTGCGGCAAAATAACCAGGAAAAATCCAGGTATTTCCTCACGTTTTAAGCCAGCTCACCCTTCACTAAAGGGACAAAGCGCACGGCCTCCACGGTATCGATAATAAATTCGCCTCCCCGACGACGCACCCGTTTCAAATACTGGTGCTCCTCCCCTACGGGTAAGACGAGAATCCCGCCTTCGTCCAGCTGCGTCATTAGCGCAGTTGGAATTTCCGGCGGTGCCGCCGTAACAATGATAGCGTCAAACGGCGCACGTGCCTGCCAACCTTGCCATCCATCGCCATGACGGGTTGAAACATTATGTAAATCAAGATTTTTCAGGCGGCGACGCGCCTGCCACTGCAAACCTTTAATCCGTTCGACCGAGCAAACATGCTGGACAAGATGCGCCAGGATTGCCGTTTGATATCCCGAACCGGTGCCAATTTCCAGCACCCGCGACTGCGGCGTCAGCTCGAGTAATTCGGTCATTCGCGCCACCATATACGGCTGCGAAATTGTCTGCCCCTGACCTATCGGCAAGGCGATATTGTCCCAGGCTTTTTGTTCAAACGCTTCATCAACGAATTTTTCACGCGGCACGGCAGCAAGTGCATTCAGCACCTGCTCATCCTGAATACCTTGCGCACGTAATTGATCCAGAAGTGCTTGTACGCGTCTGCTTACCATTGCGTGCCAACTCCCACGCTGTTTAACCAGTCTGAAACCACATCTTGCGCGCTATGCGCAGTTAAATCCACATGCAGCGGCGTGATGGAAACATAGCCCTCATCTACCGCAGCAAAATCGGTCCCCGGACCGGCATCACATTTACCGCCCGGCGGGCCAATCCAGTACAGCGTATTGCCGCGCGGATCTTGCTGCGGGATCACCTGATCTGCCGGATGTCGTGTACCGCAGCGCGTCACGCGAATACCTTTGATTTGATCCAATGGTAAATCCGGAACGTTAATATTAAGAATACGTCCGGTGCGCAGCGGCTCTTTACACAGTGCGCGCAAAATTGAACAGGTTACCGCCGCGGCAGTGTCGTAATGTTTATGCCCGTCAAGCGAGACGGCAAGCGCCGGAAAACCTAAATGACGGCCTTCCATCGCGGCGGCTACCGTACCGGAATAAATAACATCATCCCCCAGATTCGGCCCGGCGTTAATTCCGGACACAACAATGTCCGGGCGCGGACGCATCAGAGCATTCACGCCAAGATAGACACAATCGGTCGGGGTTCCCATTTGCACAGCAATATCACCATTTTCAAAGGTAAACGTGCGCAGGGAGGATTCCAGTGTCAGAGAATTTGAAGCGCCGCTGCGGTTACGATCGGGGGCGACCACCTGAACGTCAGCAAACTCACGCAAGGCTTTCGCCAGCGTTTGTATACCGGGTGCATGTACCCCGTCATCATTACTCAGCAATATGCGCATAATCACCTGTTGTGTTGATAAGTTCCCTGACAACGCTGGTTGCAAAACTACCCGCCGGAAGCCAGAAACGGATCTCTACGGTGACGTCATCCCACCAATTCCAGCTTAATTGTTGCGGATACAGCAGCATCGCTCTGCGCGCGGCTTCAACTTTTTCGCGCACCAGTAAAGCTTGTAATTCAGTTTCTGCGGCGACAGCTGCTTGTTCGAATGCCAGCGCTTCACGCTGAGTTCCCCATTCGCCACTGCCCGGCAATGCGGCTGTTATCATCAGCTCTTTATCGTTGACGCGACGCTGTAATTCCGCCAGTTCTTCGGTGGTTGCTACAAACCAGCTACCACGTCCGGCTAATTGTAGCGCATCGCCGTCAACAACTTGATTAACGTCTGCTTTTTTGAGGCGCTCAGCAACAATCTGATTAAACAACGCACTGCGGGCTGCCGACAACCAAAAACTCCGTTTATTGCGATCGCGCACCGGAGTATTGGTTTGCGCCCAGCGCAGCGCGCCCTGCAAGTTGCTACCGCCAATCCCAAAACGTTGGGCACCGAAGTAGTTCGGTACACCTTTTACGCAAATATCGATCAGACGTTGTTCAACGTCATCGCGATTGCTCACTTCGCGCAGAACCAGGGTAAAGGCGTTACCTTTCAGCGCCCCTAAACGCAGCTTGCGCTTGTGCCGCGTATACTCCAGCACCTGGCAGCCTTCCAATTGAAAGGCGCTCAGATCGGGCATTTCCTTGCCCGGCACGCGAGCGCATAACCACTGTTCTGTAACAGCATGTTTGTCTTTTTGCCCAGCAAAGCTGACTTCACGGGCATGAATTTTCAGGAATTTCGCCAGTGCATCCGCCACAAAACGGGTATTGCAGCCGTTTTTGAGGATTCTAACCAGAATATGCTCACCTTCACCATCAGGCTCAAAGCCCAAATCTTCCACCACCACAAAGTCTTCCGGATTGGCTTTCAGCAGCCCGGTGCCTTGCGGTTTACCGTGGAGGTAAGTGAGATTATCAAACTCAATCATTTTGTTGCCTTAATGAGTAGCGCCACCGCTTCACAGGCAATCCCTTCCCCACGTCCGGTAAATCCAAGTTTTTCCGTAGTAGTGGCTTTCACGTTAACATCATCCATATGGCAGCCGAGATCTTCGGCAATAAACACGCGCATTTGTGGAATGTGCGGCAACATCTTCGGTGCCTGAGCGATGATAGTGACATCGACGTTGCCAAGGGTATAACCCTTCGCCTGAATACGACGCCAGGCTTCGCGTAGCAGCTCGCGGCTGTCGGCACCTTTAAATGCCGGATCGGTATCCGGGAACAGCTTGCCGATATCCCCCAGCGCCGCCGCGCCAAGCAATGCATCGGTCAACGCATGGAGCGCCACGTCGCCATCAGAATGCGCCAGCAATCCTTTTTCGTAAGGAATGCGTACGCCACCAATGATAATTGGGCCTTCACCGCCAAAGGCGTGTACGTCAAAACCGTGTCCAATTCGCATTATGTATTCTCCTGATGGATGGTTCGGGTGAGGTAAAACTCGGCCAGTGCCAAATCCTCCGGGCGCGTGACTTTAATGTTATCCGCACGGCCTTCGACCAACTGAGGATGGAATCCGCAATATTCCAGCGCCGAGGCTTCGTCGGTAATAGTCGCGCCTTCATTTAGAGCGCGCGTCAGACAGTCATGTAACAGCTCACGAGGGAAAAATTGCGGCGTCAGCGCGTGCCATAAGCCGTTGCGATCAACGGTATGAGCAATGGCATTTTTGCCCGGTTCGGCACGTTTCATAGTATCGCGCACTGGTGCGGCGAGGATCCCCCCCGTGCGGCTGGTTTCGCTCAACGCCAACAATCGCGCCAGGTCATCCTGATGCAGACAAGGACGAGCGGCGTCATGCACCAATACCCACTGCGCGTCGCCAGCGGCTTTCAAACCTGCCAGCACGGAATCGGCACGCTCATCACCGCCATCTACAACGGTGATTTGCGGATGATTCGCCAGAGGAAGTTGTGCAAAACGGCTATCGCCAGGACTTATGGCAATGACGACACGTTTCACCCGGGGATGCGCCAGCAGCGCATGCACCGAGTGTTCAAGAATGGTTTGATTACCGATTGAGAGATATTGCTTAGGACATTCCGTTTGCATTCGACGGCCAAATCCGGCCGCCGGAACCACGGCGCAAACATCCAAATGAGTGGTTGCCATGTTAATTCCCGGGCTGATTTATCGATTGTTTTGCCCCGCAGACTGTGCGCGCTTCGACGCGTCAGGTACCAGACGATAAAAAGTTTCGCCCGGCCTGGTCATGCTGAGTTCATTACGCGCACGCTCTTCGAGCGCCTCCTGGCCGCCATTGAGATCGTCAATTTCGGCAAAAAGTTGATCGTTTCGCGCTTTAAGTTTCGCGTTTGTAGCTTGCTGTGCCGCCACATCATCATTGACGCGGGTATAGTCATGTATACCGTTCTTACCGAACCACAGCGAATACTGTAGCCAGACCAGAATAGCCAGCAACAGCAGCGTTAGTTTACCCATCCTGCCCCCTGAAAAACGGCATCATCATCCCATGCATCCGAAGACGACTCTACATCCTCTGTTGGGGATACCGCGACAACGCGGGCAAATGTACCACATTTGTCCATTGTTACGTATACCCAGGGCGTGCAGAACATAATCTCATTATTAGTTACGGTTTGAATTATGAACAGAGGAGACAAGAAAGTACAAATTAGCCCAGTAGCCACATAAACAGTGCGCCAAACATAATGCCTACTGTCATCAGGGTGAAAACAATACTGTAGCGTAGCTTTCCGTCCATCAATGAATGCAGCGCAATCCCCACCACTACCGCGACAGGCATCAGTGCCAGAAAGAAAGGCCAGGTGTAGATAAAGAAGAACAGCGTGTTAGAGCCATAAATCAACATCGGCATCGCCAGCGCAAATAACCAAGAGATAAAACCGACCACGGCACCAGGCAGTGACCATGTGGTTTCTTCATCCTCAGTAAGGCTGTCGTTATTTGTTAGTGTAATGTTATGGCTATTACGCATATTTGATCCTGTTACTTTGACGAACCGGGCATGGAAACCCGGTGGTGTCTCAGGATCTGATAATATCGTTCTGTCTCAACAGATCTAATAATTGCTGTACCAAATTTGTTACTAATTGTTCACCATTGAGATGAATTTCTGCCGATTCAGGCGCTTCGTAAACGGAATCTATTCCCGTAAAGTTGCGCAGTTCACCGGCACGCGCTTTCTTATATAAGCCTTTTGGATCGCGGGCTTCGCAAATCGCCAGCGGCGTATCGACAAACACTTCGATAAAGCGCCCTTCTCCTACGCGTTCGCGAACCATCTGGCGTTCGGCGCGGTGTGGCGAGATAAATGCAGTCAGCACCACCAGTCCGGCTTCAACCATCAAATTCGCCACTTCACCGACGCGACGGATATTCTCTTTACGATCGGCATCGCTAAAACCGAGATCGCTGCATAATCCGTGGCGAACATTGTCGCCATCCAGCAGATACGTACTGACGCCGAGTTTATGTAACGCCTCCTCCAGCGCCCCGGCGACCGTTGATTTACCGGACCCGGAGAGGCCGGTAAACCACAACACTACACCACGATGACCGTGGTGTAGCTCGCGTTGTTGCACAGTGACCGGATGGCTATGCCAGACGACGTTTTCGTCATGCAGCGCCATTATTTATCTCCCAGCAAATCGCGCGCGCCCCAGTGCGGAAAGTGGCGGCGAACCAGAGCATTCAATTCCAGTTCGAATGCACTGAATTCAGATGGCGCAGCAGTTGCCTGGCTAACTGGCTCGTGCACCATACCGGCGCCCACGGTCACATTGCTCAGGCGATCGATAAAAATCAGCCCACCGGTAACCGGGTTTTGCTGATAACGATCTAACACCAGTGGCTCGTCAAAAGTGAGATCCACCAGGCCGATGCCGTTCAGCGGCAGGTTTTCAACTTCGCGTTGGGTAAGGTTATTAATATCAACCTGATAACGAATGCCATCAACACGAGCACGCGTCTTCTTACCGGCAATTTTGATGTCATAACTCTGGCCCGGGGAAAGCGGCTGTTCCGCCATCCATACCACATCCACCGACGCGCTCTGCACAGCTGGTAACGCTTCGTCTGCCGCCAGCAGCAGATCGCCACGGCTGATGTCGATCTCATCCGTCAGCACCAGGGTGATCGCTTCTCCGGCAAAGGCTTCTTCGCGATCACCATCAAAAGTCACGATCCGCGCGACGTTTGATTCCACACCAGAGGGCAGCACTTTTACACGTTGCCCGACTTCCACGCGACCGGATGCCAGCGTTCCGGCGTAGCCACGAAAATCGAGATTTGGGCGGTTAACGTACTGCACCGGGAAGCGCATTGGCTGGGCATCCACCACTCGCTGGATCTCCACGGTTTCCAGCACTTCGAGCAGTGTCGGACCGCTGTACCACGGCATACTTTCACTTTGCGAAGCCACGTTGTCACCTTCCAGTGCGGAGAGCGGCACAAAGCGGATATCCAGATTACCCGGCAGCTGCCCGGCAAAGGTCAGATAATCTTCACGAATACGGGTGAACGTCTCTTCACTGTAATCCACCAGATCCATTTTGTTGATCGCCACGACCAGATGTTTGATCCCCAACAGTGTGGAGATAAAACTGTGACGACGGGTTTGATCGAGCACGCCTTTACGGGCATCGATCAGTAAGATCGCCAGTTCACATGTCGATGCGCCAGTCGCCATATTGCGGGTGTACTGCTCGTGCCCTGGGGTGTCGGCGATAATAAATTTACGCTTCTCGGTAGAGAAATAACGGTAAGCCACGTCAATGGTGATGCCCTGTTCGCGCTCAGCTTGCAGGCCGTCCACTAGCAGTGCCAGATCCAGCTTTTCGCCCTGGGTGCCGTGACGCTTACTGTCGTTATGCAGCGATGAGAGCTGATCTTCGTAGATTTGGCGGGTATCGTGCAGCAGGCGACCAATCAGGGTACTTTTGCCGTCATCGACGCTACCACAGGTCAGAAAACGCAGCAGGCTTTTATGTTGTTGCGCAATCATCCAGGCTTCGACGCCGCCTTCATTGGCGATTTGTTGTGCAAGTGCGGTGTTCATCTTAAAAATACCCCTGACGTTTTTTCAGCTCCATAGACCCCGCCTGGTCGCGATCAATCACGCGGCCCTGACGTTCACTGGTGGTGGAAACCAGCATCTCTTCGATGATCTCCGGCAGTGTTTGTGCATTTGACTCCACCGCACCGGTCAGCGGCCAGCAGCCCAGCGTACGGAAACGCACCATCCGTTTTTTGATCACTTCGCCCGGTTGCAGGTCGATACGGTTGTCATCAATCATCATCAACATACCGTCGCGTTCCAGAACCGGACGTTCCGCAGCGAGATACAGCGGCACAATGTCGATATTTTCCAGCCAGATGTATTGCCAGATATCCTGCTCGGTCCAGTTAGAGAGCGGGAAGACGCGGATGCTTTCGCCTTTGTTAATTTGCCCGTTGTAGTTGTGCCACAGCTCCGGGCGCTGATTTTTCGGATCCCAGCGATAGAAGCGGTCACGGAAAGAGTAGATTCGCTCTTTAGCGCGGGATTTCTCTTCGTCACGGCGCGCACCACCGAAGGCGGCATCAAAACCGTATTTATTCAGCGCCTGTTTCAGGCCTTCAGTTTTCATAATATCGGTATGTTTCGCGCTGCCGTGCACGAATGGATTAATCCCCATCGCCACGCCTTCCGGGTTTTTATGCACCAGCAGCTCGCAGCCGTAGGCTTTCGCCGTACGATCGCGGAACTCATACATCTCGCGGAATTTCCAGCCGGTATCGACATGCAGCAACGGGAAAGGCAGCGTACCTGGATAAAACGCCTTGCGCGCCAGATGCAGCATGACGCTGGAATCTTTACCGATAGAGTAGAGCATCACCGGATTTGAGAATTCTGCCGCCACCTCGCGAATAATGTGGATACTTTCCGCCTCCAGTTGCCGCAGGTGAGTAAGTCGTTTTTGATCCATAACCGTTCCTTTGCAATACCGCTATTTTCTTGCCATCAGATGTTTCGACTATAGGGAGCGTAAGAGAACGAATGAAATTACCAATTAGAATGAGTAGTTCCTTAACGGAATAACGATTTGGCAAAGCTAATATCAAAAAGTGCTTAAGGCACCGGATTTCGGGCGTTTAGGAAGATTTGAAATTGTTTTAGCGCAGCGGCAGTTTCATACTATGGCGGTAAAAAAATTTGCATGGTATTTAAGGACTCACTATGTTTTCCGCATTGCGCCACCGTACCGCTGCCCTGGCGCTCGGCGTATGCTTTATTCTCCCCGTACACGCCTCGTCACCTAAACCTGGCGATTTTGCTAATACCCAGGCACGACATATTGCTACTTTCTTTCCGGGACGCATGACCGGAACTCCTGCAGAAATGTTATCTGCCGATTATATTCGCCAACAGTTTCAGCAAATGGGTTATCGCAGTGATATTCGGACATTTAATAGTCGGTATATTTATACCGCCCGCGATAATCGCAAGAGCTGGCATAACGTGACGGGAAGTACGGTGATTGCCGCTCATGAAGGCAAAGCGCCGCAGCAGATCATCATTATGGCGCATCTGGATACTTACGCCCCGCTGAGCGATGCTGACGCCGATGCCAATCTCGGCGGGCTGACGTTACAAGGAATGGATGATAACGCCGCAGGTTTAGGTGTCATGCTGGAATTGGCAGAACGCCTGAAAAATACGCCTACCGAGTATGGTATTCGATTTGTGGCGACCAGCGGCGAAGAGGAAGGGAAATTAGGCGCTGAGAATTTACTCAAGCGGATGAGTGACACCGAAAAGAAAAATACGCTGCTGGTGATTAATCTCGATAACTTAATTGTTGGCGATAAATTGTATTTCAACAGCGGTGTAAAAACCCCTGAAGCAGTAAGGAAATTAACGCGCGACAGGGCGCTGGCAATTGCGCGTAGTCATGGAATTGCCGCAACGACCAATCCGGGTTTGAATAAAAATTATCCGAAAGGCACTGGGTGTTGTAATGACGCAGAAATATTCGACAAAGCGGGCATTGCTGTACTTTCGGTGGAAGCGACTAACTGGAATCTTGGGAATAAGGATGGTTATCAGCAACGCGCAAAAACAGCCGCATTCCCTGCGGGAAATAGCTGGCATGACGTAAGACTGGATAATCAACAGCATATTGATAAGGCACTTCCAGGAAGAATAGAACGTCGCTGCCGTGACGTTATGCGGATAATGCTACCACTGGTGAAGGAGCTGGCGAAGGCGTCTTGATGGGTTTGAAATGATGACTCCCGTGCCTGCAGGAAATCAATGCCACCTGAAACAGAGAATAAAAAAGGGTGCAGGAGGCCAAACCATCACAATTCAATACGCGGGGTTTTACCCCCGCGTGGTGGCTACTTCTTCGATTCGTAAGCGAGAACTGCCTTAAACTCCATACCACGCTCTCTGATACTCAACTCACATAACGAGTCGCCTACCATGAGCGTGAATCCCAGTACTGTACAACACAGTACTATGATTGCCACAAGGGCATATTTTGTTAGCATGTCTTGCCTCCCTGCAAAGAAGAGACTAACATCCGAATTGCTACGTTCGAACGCGAGCCTCAGGTTGATAGAAATATCGCCTGGGGCTTTTGTCCATCTGGAACCTCGCGAATGCTTAACGCCAGACAGCCTCAAGCACCCGACGCCATTCTATACCTGATAATTCTTCCAGCGGCGTTCACGTTTAAAATCAGGAATGCTGCTCGCAAAATAAAAACGCCCCCATCATTTCTGACAGAGGCGTTTAATTTATCCGGCAATATTTACCCTTCGTGTAACCCACATTCCCTTTTTAAGCCAAAGAAACGCGTTTCTTCTTCCGCCATGCCGGGTTCCCATTTACGGGTTGTATGGGTATCGCCCACCGATAAATATCCTTCGTCCCATAATGGGTGATATTTCAGGCCATGTTTTTGCAGGTACTGATAAATAGTTCGGTTATCCCAGTCGATAATCGGCAGCACTTTAAATACGCCACGCTGAATTGCCAGCACCGGTAAATTGGCGCGGCTGCCGGATTGTTCACGGCGCAGGCCAGCAAACCAGGTTTGCGCATTCAGTTCTTTTAGCGCCCGGTTCATCGGTTCGACTTTGTTGATGTCATTGTACTTTTCAATGCCTTCAACGCCCTGTTCCCACAGTTTTCCGTAGCGTGCTTCCTGCCAGGCTGCGCTTTCGGTAGCACGGTACACTTTCAGGTTGAGCTTGAGTTTGTCCGTTAACTCGTCAATAAAGCGGTAGGTTTCCGGGAACAAGTAACCGGTATCGGTGAGGATCACTGGAATATCCGGGCGAATCTGATTCACCAGATGCAGGCTCACCGCCGCCTGAATGCCGAAGCTGGAAGAAAGCACATATTCACCGGGCAGATTATCCAGCGCCCAGGCTACGCGGCCTTCAGCGTCCAGTTTTTCCAGTTGGGCGTTAGTTTCCGCCAGCGCCAGAATGCGATCTACCTTCGGCAGTTCGTTCAGGGCGTTTAGATCGAGTTTGGACATAGATTCCTCACTGTTTGCCTTGCCTGATGCGACGCTCACGCGTCTTATCAGGCCTACAAGACCGGGCTGATGGTTAATCCCACAAATCGCGCGCCGGATCGAGCACCGGGCGAATGATGCCCGCACGCACCGTAAAGTCGCCGAAGCCTTCACCCGCTTCGCGCTCTTTCGCCCAGCGCCCTATCAGTTCATCAAGCGACGCCAGGATTTCCGGCTCGGTGATGTTTTCTTTATACATCCGTGGGATACGTGTCCCAATGCGGTTGCCGCCAAGATGCAGGTTGTAGCGACCCGGCGCTTTACCCACCAGGCCCACTTCCGCCAGCATCGCGCGACCACAACCGTTCGGGCAGCCTGTTACACGCATCACGATATGCTCATCGCTGACACCATGTTTCGCCATTAAATTATCGATGTTGTCGATAAAAGACGGCAGGAAACGCTCCGCTTCCGCCATCGCCAGCGGGCAAGTCGGGAATGACACGCAGGCCATTGAGTTTTCACGCTGCGGCGTGACGGCATTCATTAACCCGCTCTCTTTGGCGATCCTCTCGATCTTCGCTTTCTCACTTTCCGGCACACCGGCGATGATCAGATTCTGGTTCGCCGTAATGCGGAAATCACCTTTGTGGATCTTTGCGATCTCCAGCAGGCCGGTTTTCAGCGGACGCCCCGGATAATCAAGGATGCGACCATTTTCGATAAACAGCGTCAGGTGCCAGTTATCATCAATGCCCTTAACCCAGCCAATACGATCTCCGCGTCCGGTAAACTCATACGGGCGAATCGGCTCGAATTTGATCCCCGCGCGACGTTCCACTTCCGCTTTAAATGTCTCAACACCCACGCGCTCCAGCGTGTATTTGGTTTTGGCATTTTTACGATCGGTACGGTTACCCCAATCGCGCTGAGTCGTCACGACGGCTTCCGCCACCGCCAGGGTATGCTCCAGCGGCAGATAACCAAACTCGCTCGCCGTGCGGGCGTAGGTTTTCTTATTACCGTGTTCGATGGAAAGCCCGCCGCCCACCAGCAGGTTAAAGCCTACCAGCTTGCCGTTTTCGGCGATTGCCACGAAGTTCATGTCGTTGGCGTGCAGATCGATATCGTTCTGTGGCGGGATCACTACCGTGGTTTTGAATTTACGCGGCAGGTAGGTCTGGCCGAGGATCGGTTCTTCATCAGTGGTGGCGACTTTTTCCTGATCGAGCCAGATCTCCGCATACGCGCGGGTACGCGGCAGCAGATGTTCCGAGATTTTCTTCGCCCACTCGTACGCTTCTGCGTGCAGCTGCGACTCGTAAGGGTTCGAGGTGCAGAGTACGTTACGGTTCATGTCGTTAGCGGTCGCCAGCGCATCAAGACCGACCGAGTGCAGCATCTGGTGCACCGGTTTGACGTTCTTTTTCAGAATGCCGTGGAACTGGAATGTCTGGCGGTTGGTCAGGCGAATGCTGCCATAGATGGTGTTTTCACCGGCAAATTTATCGATCGCCTGCCACTGTTTGGTGGTGATAACTCCACCCGGCAGACGGCAGCGCAACAGCATCGCATGGCGCGGCTCCAGCTTCTGTTCAGCACGTTCGGCGCGGATGTCGCGGTCATCCTGCTGATACATGCCGTGGAAGCGGATCAGCAGGAAGTTGTCGCCCTTAAAGCCGCCGGTCAGACCGTCGTTTAAATCTTCCGCAATGGTGCCGCGCAGGTAGTTGCTTTCAAGCTTCATGCGCTCGGCGTCTGTCAGTTTTCCTTCGACCACTAAAGGCCCTGGATGTTTTTCGCTCATTAGTAGACATCTCGCTGATAACGGCGCTCTACGCGCAGCTCACTTAAAAATTCATCCGCCGCTTCGGTGTCCATACCACCAAATTCGGCAATCACTTCCAGAAGTGCCTGCTCAACGTCTTTCGCCATGCGATTAGCGTCGCCGCAGACATAAATGTGGGCACCGTCATTGATCCAGCGCCACAGCTCCGCGCCCTGTTCGCGTAGTTTGTCTTGTACGTAAACTTTTTCTTTTTGATCGCGCGACCAGGCGAGATCGATACGTGTCAGCACACCCTCTTTGACGTAGCGCTGCCACTCCACCTGGTAGAGGAAATCTTCCGTAAAATGCGGGTTGCCAAAGAACAGCCAGTTTTTACCCGGTGCTTCATCGGCAGCACGTTGCTGCATAAAGGCGCGGAACGGCGCGATACCGGTGCCTGGGCCAATCATAATCACCGGGGTTTCTGGATTGGCTGGTAGGCGGAAGTTATCGTTATGTTCGATAAATACGCGGAGTTCGCCCTCTTCTTCCACGCGGTCCGCAAGGAAGCTGGAGGCCCCCCCGGCACGGGCGCGGCCTTCCACGTCGTAACGCACCACACCAACGGTGACGTGTACTTCGTTCTCGACTTCCGCCTGCGAGGAGGCAATGGAATAGAGACGCGGCGTCAGCGGGCGCAGCAGATTAATTAGCGCTTCGGCATCAAGCTGTGCCGGGGAGAAACGCACCATGTCAACAATCGGCGTCGTCGCGGCGTAATGCTGTAACTTCGCTTTATCGCCCACCAGCGGCAGCAGTGTTTCACTGCGGGTAAGCGTGGCATAATTCTCAACAATGTTGGCGGTGTTGACGGTCAGTTCGAAGTGCCACTGTAGCGCTTCGTTCAGAGGCAACGTTTTGCCCTCGACGGTGACAGGTTCATCGCCTTTCAGCCACAGCAGTTCGACAAGTTCTTTCACCAGTGCCGGATCGTTCTGATACCAGACACCCAGCGCGTCACCCGGCTGGTAACGCAGGCCCGAGTCACCTAAGTCAATTTCGATATGGCGAACGTCTTTTTCAGAGTTACGCCCGGTAATTTTCTGGTTAACCGAAAGGCTCGCTACCAGCGGCGCGTCTTTGCTGTACGGGCTGGTGTGGATTTCATTTACCACGCCAGTAGCGACGGATTGCGAAGGTGCCGCGACAGGCGCACGCGATTTAAGCGCATCAACCACGCGGGCGCGCCACTCGCTGGCAGCAGCCTGGTATTCAACGTCGGCGTCGACACGGTCGAGCAGGCGTTCACCGCCCAGTTCCGCCAGCTTGCTGTCGAAATCTTTCCCGGACTGGCAGAAAAATTCATAAGAACTATCGCCGAGGCTAAACACGGCAAAAGCGGTATTTTCCAGCTTCGGCGCTTTTTTGGAGAACAGGAACTTATGCAGCGCGACGGCTTCTTCCGGCGGTTCCCCTTCTCCTTGCGTTGACGTCACCACGATAAGCAGTTTTTCGCTGGCGATTTGTTTGAATTTATAGTCGCCCGCGTTCACCAGCTTAACGTTCAGTTTTGCCGTCAATAAATCATCGCGTAATGCTTCAGCAACCCGGCGCGCATTGCCGGTTTGCGAAGCAGAGATAATAGTTATACCCGGCATTTCTGCGGCTGGCGCTGGCGTCGCTGCAAGCGCAGCAGGCTGCTGATTGAGCACGCCCCAGAAATAGCCAGAAACCCAGGCAAGCTGGGGGGGAGTTAAATCGGTCGTGGCCGCCTGAAGGCGTGCCAGTTGCTCCGGGTTCAACGGAAGCAACGCGGAAGGTGGGACCTGTGTCGTCATGCGTCGTTATGTTCCAGTAAGCAAAGCTGTTTCTGCGCCCTGTCAGCGCCCATAAAACAGAAGAGAAGGTAAGGTTAACGGGGTGAACGGTGTGGATTAAAGACGGGATAGCGATAACTAATAACCAAATCGACTAACCTGTTTTAGCAATAGTCTTTAACAACAAAATAGATTAACCAACCTATTGAAAAAAATGAATTTAGCCAATCATTAAGATAAATCAGCGATTTTGCGCAACAAAGTCGTTTTAGATAATGCGAAAAAAGAGCCTTTCCGGTACTCTACGGCGGTTTTATCGTCCTGTAGAGAAATTATGATGTCCACCACGTTATTTAAAGATTTCACCTTCGAAGCCGCTCACCGCTTACCACACGTCCCGGAAGGGCATAAATGTGGTCGCCTGCACGGGCATTCCTTTATGGTGCGACTGGAAATTACCGGGGAAGTCGATCCGCATACGGGCTGGATTATCGATTTCGCTGAACTAAAAGCGGCGTTTAAGCCAACTTATGAGCGCCTCGATCACCATTATCTCAATGATATTCCAGGTCTGGAAAACCCAACTAGCGAAGTTTTAGCAAAATGGATTTGGGATCAGGTTAAACCCGTTGTGCCGCTGTTAAGTGCGGTGATGGTAAAAGAAACCTGCACCGCTGGTTGTATCTATCGCGGCGAATGATAAGAGTGTGGCGGCGGTCAATTTCCCTTAAGTAACGCTATGTTAGGGTGTTGTGTTCAGGATATCTGGGGCATGACATGGAAGACGACTGCGACATTATTATTATTGGTGCCGGTATTGCAGGCACCGCTTGCGCGTTACGCTGCGCGCGAGCGGGTTTATCCGTTTTGTTACTGGAACGCGCTGAAATCCCCGGCAGCAAAAATCTTTCCGGCGGGCGGTTATATACCCATGCACTCGCGGAACTCCTCCCTCAATTTCATCTGACCGCGCCTCTTGAACGACGCATCACTCACGAAAGCCTTTCCCTGTTAACGCCGGATGGCGCAACGACGTTTTCCAGCTTACAGCCCGGCGGTGAATCCTGGAGTGTATTACGTGCACGGTTCGATCCGTGGCTGGTTGCCGAAGCCGAAAAAGAAGGTGTCGAATGCATCCCTGGTGCGACGGTGGATGCACTGTATGAAGAAAACGGCAGGGTGTGTGGTGTCATTTGTGGTGACGATATTCTCCGCGCCCGTTATGTGGTGCTGGCAGAAGGTGCCAACAGCGTCCTGGCTGAACGTCACGGGTTAGTGACTCGTCCTGCTGGCGAAGCGATGGCGTTGGGGATCAAAGAAGTGCTGTCGCTGGAAACATCCGCTATTGAAGAACGTTTTCATCTGGAGAATAACGAAGGCGCAGCGTTGCTGTTCAGCGGCGGAATCTGTGATGACTTACCCGGCGGCGCATTTCTTTATACTAATCAACAAACGCTCTCGTTAGGGATTGTTTGCCCACTCTCTTCCCTTACGCAAAGTCGTGTTCCGGCAAGCGCTGCTGATGCGCCGCATATTGTTCCGGCTGACTCCGTTGAGCGCCAGACGGCAGAACGATTAATTAACGCCTGCCCGGCAGGTCTTTTTGCGCTCACGCCGGAAGGCGACTTGCGTGTTGATTATCGCGGTTGCCTTGAGTGTGGCACCTGCCGTTTGCTGTGCGACGAATCAACACTACAACAGTGGCGCTATCCACCTTCCGGATTCGGCATCACCTACCGCTTTGGATAAATAATAAGGATAATTTATGCCCCTCTTACACCTGCTCCGCCAGAATCCGGTGATTGCTGCCGTTAAAGATAATGCCAGCCTGCAACTGGCAATCCATTCTGAATGCCAATTTATTTCCGTGTTGTACGGCAATATCTGCACCATCAGTAATATCGTTAAAAAGATTAAGAACGCCGGGAAATATGCTTTTATTCATGTTGATTTGCTGGAAGGCGCGTCAAATAAAGAAGTCGTGATTCAGTTTTTGAAACTGGTGACCGAGGCGGACGGCATTATCAGTACCAAAGCCTCAATGTTGAAAGCGGCAAGAGCGGAAGGTTTTTTCTGTATTCATCGCCTGTTTATTGTTGATTCAATTTCGTTTCACAACATTGATAAGCAAGTTGCGCAATCGAATCCGGATTGTATTGAGATCCTGCCAGGCTGTATGCCCAAAGTGCTGGGCTGGGTGACGGAAAAAATCCGCCAACCGCTGATTGCTGGCGGGCTGGTATGCGATGAAGAAGATGCGCGTAATGCGATTAACGCGGGTGTCGTGGCGCTTTCCACCACGAATACCGGAGTCTGGACGTTAGCGAAAAAATTGCTTTGACGGGATAATCGTAACCAATTGAATTTGGTTTGATTTGTAGGCCGCACGCCACATCCGACATTCAGCGCCTGATGCGACGCTTAACACGTCTTATCAGGCCTACAGGTCCCCAGTCCAGAACCGTAGGCAGGATCATCCGGCAACACGTTATTGGCAATCTGCGTGAATGTTTGTCACCAGTGCCTCCAGCACCACTTTCCAGTCATCAACCACGCCAACATCTGCCTGTGAAAATACCGCTGCGCTGGCGTCATGATTAATCGCCACCACAAACTTGCTATTGCGTACGCCCGCCATTAACGCTGCTGCGCCAGAAGCGCCAACAACAATACACACCTCAGGTGCCAGCAGATGTCCGGAAATACCAATCACTTTTTCAGCATCAACGCCACCGTTCATCACTCGCGCCCGACTGTAGCCCACTTCGGCTCCCAGCTTTTCTGCCAGCATAGCGATTTCCTGGTTATCTGCCTCTCCGCCCTGCCCCACCACCAACACCCGTCTGGCCTCAGCTAATGGGTCGCGGGTAACATTTTTCAGGTTCTCTATACTAACCAGCCAGTCCGGAAGCGCACCTGGGACTATGTTCAGTTGCTGCATACCAGAGGGCAAAGTGGCATTTTTATCTGCTCCCGCCTGGCGCGCCAGGGAAAGACATAGCGGGCGTTTTTCTGTTTGCAGCGTCGCCGTTAGCGCATTTCCCCAGTGGGATTTGCGCACGCTTACGATTGGAATCTCTAACGAAGTCACCTGGCAGATGCTTGCACCATGTAAACGCCAGGCCAGCCGAGTCGACAGTTCATCGCCAAACGTTCCCGGCGGAAAGAGAACAACGTTCGCAGGCGTTCGCTGCCACTGTTCCACCAGCGCATCCAGCACCTGTTCCACCACTACGGGCTGTGGTTCTATTTGCCAGTGCGCCAGGGTACAACCGCTGAAATCCTGCGCCGCCAGCCAGCCCGCTAATGCGGCATTCTCCTGATTTATTGTCACAATTGCGATATTCATGGCTGCATCCTTTGGCGTAAATAGTCCTGCCATAGCTTTTGCGCTTTTTCTGCTACCGTTTGCCCATCAATCAGCGTCGCTCCGCGTCGTTGCTCTGCTCTTGCCAGTTGCAGACACTGCATCGCTGGCAATTCGGCAGCAACAGTTTTACGGATAATTTCCGCTTTCCCCGCAGCCATTCGCTGGCGCATTCCCGGTACTGGCAAGGCCACTTCACCGCACTGACGCACGGCAATCACCGCAGGCAAGCGAATCCGACAACAGCGCAGCCCATGTTCAGTACGCTGTTCGAGGGTGATAAACGGCGCGTCGAGAGTGAAACGCTCCACCTGGGTGAAGCATGGCCAGCCCAGCATTTCCGCCAGCAAAAATGGCGTTTGCCCATTCTGCCCTTCGCTGCTTTGGCAGCCGGTAATTATCAGATCCAGCGGATTCTGACGCTGCCATTCGGCAATATGGCGAGCGACAAATTCCGACGCAAAGCGCAGATCTGCCGCCGTCTCCAGCAATACAGCTTCCTCAAACCCAAGAGCCATGAGATAGAGCAGCCAGTGTAACGCCCGTTCATCCCCCATGCTCAACGCGGTTAAAGACATCGGCGTACCGTTTTTTCTCTGCGCCAACAGCAGCGCGGCGGCAGCCTGTTCATCAGCACCGAGTAAACTTCGCAGTAGCGAAACATCCGGTCCGCTATTACCCTGAGCCGCCGCCTGCCACTCTTTTTCCGCCAGCATTCCGGCATCCGGTTCGGCTTTAAACGCTAACAGAATGTTCATTCGCACCTCCTACATTTCCCGCCGCCACCAGCGGGAGGGCTTTGGTTTCTGGTGCCCATAGCCAGGTCACAACAAAACCAACCAACAACACTGCCGCCAGGAGCAATAAGGTGACTTGCATTCCCCACTGCGCCAGCACCCACGGCAGCAGGCCAGTACTTACCGCCGCCCCCAACCGACTCATGGCGGTGGCAAAACCGACACCCAGCGAGCGAATGTCAGTAGGAAAACTTTCCGCAGGCAAAATGCCCACCAGATTACTGACTGCCGAAATGGTGGTGCTGAAGAGAACAAAAAGCAGTAGCGTTAATGAACTGCCGGAAGGCAAACAGGCCATCACTACCAGCGTTGCCGCCAGCAGCAAAAAACTTCCCAGCAAAAACTTGCGATGTGCCAGCAGGTGCGTCAGAACTAATCCCAGCAGCGCGCCCACAATTAACAACGCATTAAGCATCAGGCTGGCAGTCAGCGCATCTTCCAGTCCAATAGTCTGGGCGATAGTTGGCAGCCAGGTATAAATCACAAACCATGGGATTACGAGGCAGACAAAGAAGACGCTGTTAAACGCCGTGCGCCGCCAGTAGCGCAAAGAGAACAAGGTTTTGATGTGTTTATGGGTCGCCGTTGCCACTTCATCGCCCAGTAAAACATGGGGACCAAAATAGCGATGCACGATAGCGTGAGCTTCTGCAAAACGCCCCTGGCGCAGTAGCCAGCGTGGCGATTCTGGCGTTCCCCAGCGTAATAACGTAATCAACAACGCGGGCAGAGCTGCCGATGCCAGCAGCCAGCGCCAGGCCTCCGGGTTTTCGGAAATAAAGTGATGTCCGGCAATACTTGCCAACACATAGCCTACGGTCCACACCACGCTGAATGCGCCCAGCAAAATACCGCGATGGCGGCGCGGGGAAAATTCAGCCAGCAAGGTGTGACCTACTGAGTAATCGCCTCCCAGACCAATGCCGATCAAAATGCGCAGCCCAATAAGATGCTCTGGCGTGGTGGCAAAAAATTGCAAGAACGAAGCGAGCGTAATCAGCAAAAAGCTGAAGGTGAAGATTTTTTGCCGACCAATATGGTCGGAGATCCACCCAAGAACCAGGCTGCCAAGAAACAAACCAAGGAGCGCCGAGCCGCCGATCATTCCCGCCATAAACGGCGTCAGTTGCATGGCGGGCGTAAGTTGAATAATGGCGTAACCAATGACGCCGAGAACATAACCGTCGGTCAGGTGTGCGCCGAAAGTGAGCGCAGCAATTCGACAGTGAAAACGGTTAAGCGGTAAATCATCCATTCGCACCGGTGAAGTGTTCATCTTTACCCCTTCATTGTCCGGTAATAAGAACGGCTTCTCGCCTGAGAAGCCGAAAAGGCAACGCCCCATCATCGCAGAACGCTGCCTGACACATTATTTTTCAATCGGATAGATAGTACCCGTATTCATAATGCCGTTAGGATCGAACTGCTTTTTCAGCCCTTCCAGCAACGCCCACGCGCTGCCGTGTTCCAGCTTGCTCCAGTGAACGCGATGTTTACCGATACCGTGGTGGTGCACCATCGAACCACCGAGGCGAATGGTTTCTTCGCAAATGATTTTGTTGAGCGGATTGTGGTACTTGTCGATTTCCTCTTCCGGCTTACAGTTGACAACGTTGTAGTCGTAGACGAAGTACATGTTGGTGCCGTTCTGATAGCTATGAGAGGAGTGACCGCCCAGCATAGTGATGTCGTCGGCGTGCGGGAACTCGGTACGAATACGGTTAATAACGCTTTCGTAGATTTCGTGGATGCAGCTCCAGCAGCCGGACACTTCGGTAGTAAAGCCCATGTTGCCGGTTTTGAGGATCTGCACACGTTCGGCAGCCACTTTATCCGGTCCCCAGTTCAGGTTGTTAAACCAGGTTTCGATCAGCTTGCTGTCCACGCGTTGGCATTGCGGGTAGCGGGCAACGATTTCCGCAATCCCTTCGCCCGTCGCCTTCGCAATGCGAGGGTTACCTTCAGCCATAAAGATCAGCACGCATTTTCCGTCGGCAAAATGGGTGAAGTGTTGGGTGCCATCTTCAGCGTCATACAAACGAGCGATCGACGGACGATACCCTTCCACCATGATTTCACGCAGGATGTTGAAGCCGGTTTTCATGTCTTCCAGGATATAGCCGTAGAAGAGGTTGTTTTCCGGGGTGAATTTAAAGATTTTCACTGTTACTTCAGTGATATAGCACAATGCACCTTCGTTGCCGATGATGATGTGACGAATGTCCGGGCCAGCCGCGCGGCGTGGCACGTTTTTAATGCGTGTGACGGTGCCATCAGCCAATACTGCTTCCAGACCAACGACCATATCTTCGATTGCGCCGTAGAGTGTGGAGAACTGCCCGATACTGCGGGTTGCTACCAGGCCGCCCATCTGCGCCAGCGGCTTTGACTGCGGAGAATGCCCCGTGGTGTAACCTTTTTCACGCAACGCGTTTTCCAGCACTTCCAGGGGAACGCCACATTGCGCCGTCGCCTGCATATTCTCAATATCAATATTAATGATTTGATTCATGGCGGAGCCGTCGAGCACCACCGAGTTTTCTACAACAGTTTCCAGCCCACCTTCGGTGGCGGAAGCACCGGTACGCGGCACACCGTTAATTTTGTGCGCATTCATAAAATTCAGCACACGGGATATTTGCTCTGTGGAACCGAGTTTTACGACCGCTGCCGGAATCGGCAAAGTATAAATGCCATGAATATCCGGAAATTTACGAAAACGGTCAATACTGTTCTTCTTTAATACTGTTTCATCGGTAATTACGCGATCTGCACCAACAATTTCCTTTAGCTGGTCGACAATCGCTGCGCGAGATAAAGACATAGTAATTCCTTCCTGATAATAAAAATGGAATAATCATTAATAAGAGAAAACAGAAACCACCGTTATGGGTTAGCGCACTAAATAACCGCCATCAACTACTAATAAATGCCCGTTGACATAATTCGATGCCGGACTTGCGAGGAATACGGCTGCGCCCATTAAATCCTGAGTATCGCCCCAACGGTTTGCCGGAATATGATCAAGAACGCGCTGATTGGTTTCTGGATTACTGCGTGTCGCCAGCGTAATATCTGTTGCATAATAGCCAGGGGCGATACCATTTACCTGAATATTATATTGACCTAGTTCATCACAATAAGCTTTGGTGAACCCGGCAAGAGCATGTTTAGTGGCAGAATATGCAGGTGACCATTGTCCACCTAAGTAAGAGAATAATGAACAGATATTAATTATTTTACCGCTTTTCTGCGGGATCATAATTTTTGCCGCTTCATAGCTTAACTCGAATGCGGCGGTCAGGTTCACATCAATCATCGGGTCCCAGTCGGCACGACCGAAGTCCAGCACCTTATTCAGCTTACAAATACCGGCATTGTTAACCAGAATATCGACGGTACCGAAACGTTCGCAACAGGCGGCGATTATCTTCTGCGGCGCGCCTTCTGCGGTGATATCCACCTGCATGAAGTCCACCTCAACACCCTGTTTTTCAATCATTTCCTTTGTTTCGCCGTTATCTTTGACGAAGCTAGGAATAAAGACATTTGCGCCTGCTTTGGCCAACGCCATGGCAAATGCCTGGCCTAAACCGCTATTCCCGCCGGTAACAATTGCGGTTTTACCTTTCAGGGAGAAAAAATCCATTGAGAACGCATTGAGAGATTCGATTGACATAGTTAGCTCCAATTTCCGTAAGGCAAAAAAAAAAGAAAGGTAACTTCCCCCGCGAGAGGGAAGTTACCTTTCTCATTATCTCTGGTAACTGGAGATAATTTTTAGCATAAGGGCATAACTGCTAATGTGATCGTAATCACAGTGTGATATTCGCATTATCAAATAGTTTTAAAAAGCAGAAGCGTGATTACTCTCACACAACACCTCTGCTTTCCATGTTATTTCTTATTGCAATTACTAGAGACCTGAGAAAAGTAATCCACCTGAAAGGGCGGCTTACTTTTCTCTTTTTTTTGTCTATTACAAATGGGAATACGATATGCAACACAACTCATATCGCCGTTGGATAACCCTCGCGATAATTAGTTTTAGCAGCGGCGTTAGTTTCGACCTGGCTTATTTACGTTATATTTATCAAATTCCCATGGCGAAATTTATGGGATTCAGCAATACCGAGATAGGCTTAATAATGAGTACCTTTGGTATTGCTGCTATTATTCTTTATGCCCCCAGCGGCGTTATTGCCGATAAATTTTCACACCGCAAAATGATTACTTCCGCGATGATCATTACCGGATTACTGGGTCTGTTAATGGCAACGTATCCACCGCTGTGGGTAATGCTCTGTATTCAGGTCGCCTTTGCGATAACAACGATTTTAATGCTGTGGTCGGTGTCGATTAAAGCCGCATCGTTGCTTGGCGATCATAGCGAGCAAGGGAAAATTATGGGCTGGATGGAAGGGCTGCGCGGCGTCGGTGTAATGTCGCTGGCGGTGTTTACCATGTGGGTCTTTTCTCGCTTTGCACCGGATGACAGCGCCAGCCTGAAAACGGTCATTATCATCTACAGTGTGGTTTACATCTTGTTGGGGCTTCTGTGCTGGTTTTTTGTTAGCGATAACAACAACCTGCGCAGTGCCAATAACGAAGAAAAACAGTCATTCCAGCTTAGCGATATCCTGGCCGTTTTGCGTATCAGTACCACCTGGTATTGCAGCATGGTGATTTTTGGTGTCTTCACCATCTACGCCATTCTGAGTTACTCCACCAACTATCTGACCGAAATGTACGGCATGTCGCTGGTGGCGGCGAGCTACATGGGGATTGTGATCAACAAAATCTTCCGCGCGCTGTGCGGCCCACTTGGCGGCATAATCACCACCTACAGCAAAGTGAAATCCCCTACCCGCGTGATCCAAATCCTTTCCGTACTCGGCCTGCTGGCGTTAACTGCCCTGCTCGTCACGAACTCTAACCCGCAATCGGTCGCGATGGGGATTGGCCTGATTTTACTGCTGGGATTCACCTGTTACGCCTCACGCGGGCTGTACTGGGCCTGCCCTGGCGAAGCGAGAACACCGTCTTACATTATGGGCACCACGGTAGGTATTTGCTCGGTGATTGGATTCCTGCCGGATGTCTTCGTTTACCCAATTATCGGCCACTGGCAAGACACCCTGCCCGCAGCAGAAGCCTACCGCAATATGTGGCTGATGGGCATGGCGGCGCTTGCCATGGTGATTGTCTTTACCTTTTTGCTGTTCCAAAAAATTCGTACTGCTGATAGCGCCCCCGCAATGGCTAGCAGCAAGTAAGCCAGGAAAATTACAGGAGAAAAATCATGTCGAAGAAATACATCATAGGGATTGATGGCGGAAGTCAGAGCACAAAAGTGGTGATGTACGATCTGGAAGGTAACGTGGTTTGCGAAGGCAAAGGTTTATTGCAGCCGATGCACACGCCAGATGCCGATACCGCAGAACATCCTGACGACGATTTATGGGCATCATTATGTTTTGCCGGTCACGATTTGATGAGTCAGTTTGCCGGGAATAAAGAAGATATTGTCGGTATTGGTCTGGGATCCATCCGTTGCTGCCGTGCGTTATTGAAAGCCGATGGCACGCCTGCTGCGCCGTTGATTAGCTGGCAGGATGCACGCGTAACGCGTCCCTACGAACACACTAATCCTGACGTGGCCTATGTCACCTCTTTTTCGGGTTATCTGACGCATCGCTTAACCGGCGAGTTTAAAGACAATATCGCCAACTATTTTGGTCAGTGGCCGGTGGATTATAAGACCTGGGCATGGAGTGAAGATGCTGCGGTAATGGATAAGTTTAATATCCCCCGTCATATGCTGTTTGATGTGCAAATGCCTGGCACCGTCCTCGGACATATCACACCACAAGCCGCACTGGCGACACATTTCCCGGCAGGACTGCCGGTTGTTTGTACCACCAGTGATAAACCGGTAGAAGCTCTGGGGGCCGGATTACTGGATGATGAAACGGCGGTAATTTCTCTTGGCACCTACATCGCGCTGATGATGAACGGCAAAGCACTGCCGAAAGATCCGGTGGCGTACTGGCCGATTATGTCTTCTATTCCGCAAACATTGCTGTATGAAGGTTACGGTATCCGTAAAGGCATGTGGACGGTGAGCTGGCTGCGCGACATGCTAGGCGAGTCGTTAATTCAGGATGCCAGGGCGCAGGATCTTTCACCGGAAGATTTACTCAACAAAAAAGCTTCTTGTGTGCCGCCAGGCTGTAATGGTCTGATGACGGTGCTGGACTGGCTGACCAATCCGTGGGAACCGTACAAACGCGGGATTATGATCGGCTTTGATTCCAGCATGGATTACGCATGGATATATCGTTCGATACTGGAAAGCGTGGCGCTGACGCTGAAGAACAATTACGACAATATGTGTAATGAAATGAATCACTTTGCGAAGCATGTGATCATTACTGGCGGCGGTTCGAACAGCGATCTGTTTATGCAGATTTTTGCCGACGTGTTCAACCTTCCGGCACGACGTAACGCCATTAACGGTTGTGCAAGTCTGGGGGCAGCGATTAATACCGCGGTAGGTCTGGGGCTATACCCGGATTACGCAACGGCTGTCGATAAAATGGTTCGCGTGAAAGATATCTTTATACCGATTGAGAGCAATGCCAAACGCTACGACGCGATGAATAAAGGCATTTTCAAAGACCTAACCAAACATACTGATGTGATTCTGAAAAAATCGTATGAAGTGATGCATGGGGAATTGGGAAATGCGGATTCGATCCAGAGCTGGTCGAATGCGTAAGTGAGGAAGGCCGGGCGGGAAACAGCACGGCCTGAACATACCTGAATGGTTATCCCCGCTGACGCGGGGAACTCTCTAAACATAACCTATTATTAATTAATGATTTTTTAAGCCAGTCACAATCTACCAACTTTACAGTATCACACAAACAACACATCCATCATGTTAAAGAGCACTTAACCCATTGATTAAAAAGGTAAATATTTAAAATAACTCTATACAAACTAAAATCTACCAAACTTTACCGCAATAATTTTCACTCCAGCGA
>NZ_JAYQWM010000018.1:0-79319 GCF_036662595.1 Escherichia sp. Lx600-2
GCTGATAGAAACAGAAGCCACTGGAGCACCTCAAAAACACCATCATACACTAAATCAGTAAGTTGGCAGCATCACCAATCCGCAAGGTACTAAGGCAATTGATGTGCGGATGCCCATAATTACTTCCGGCGTTTGCACCTGATTGGCGATATATCCGCTTAATCCCAAAATAAAGGCAGGAATTGAACCACCGATTGCCTGACCGCATTTACGGGTAAATGAGAATAGTGAATAGGTGAGCCCTTCAATTCGCACGCCGGTCAGGTATTCACCGTATTCTACGGTATCAGCTTCCAGCGCCCACATCACGGTCATGGTAACGCCCTGACCAATTGAGGCAATGGCTAACGCAACCAGTGCCACCGGCAGCGACCAGACGGAAACCCAGAAGAACAGCAGATAACCGCAGGTTCCCAGCAAAGCGCCAATCAGGAAGGTATTCTTTTTACCGATCCTCGCGACCATCCCCGGCACCAACGGTGCCGATGCCACAGTACAAACCAGGTTTTGCACCAGTACCAGCACAGTGAACAGCCCGGTATCATTTAACACATAGCGCACGTAGAACAACGACGAGGCGCTGACCGCGAAGGTCGAAATCAGCACACACAGCGCACCGATGCACAACATAAACAGCGGGCGATTCCGTTTCAGGGTTTGCAGACTGATCTTCAATGACGGCTGCGCCACGATACGTACCACATTCTCACGCGTCGATTTGAAGCAGATGAAGTAAAGCACCATTCCGGCAATCGCCAGCACAATCGTCCAGAAATGGTATACCGACACCATCTCTTCCGGGCTGGAGTTCTTAATGCTCGGTCCTATCAGAAATGCCAGGCAGACAAAGGTTAATAAAGCGGCAATCCCGCGAGCCGCGCCCAGACGGGCGCGGGATTGTGGTTGTTGGGTCATCGCGGTAGCAAGTGAACCATAAGGAATATTCACCAGGCTGTAGCAAAGCCCGAGGCCCATGTAGGTCAAATATGCATACACTACTTTGCTGCTATGGCTCCAGTCGGTCGGCACCCAGAATACCAGCACGCTGAAGATCATTAACGGCGCAGTACCGAAGAGTAAAAACGGGCGGAATTTTCCCCAGCGGGTATTCACACTGTCCACCACTCGTCCGGCAAAGATGTCGGCGAAGGCATCGAATACCCGCACCAGTAACAGCATGGTGCCCGCCGCAGCGGCACCGACGCCAGCGACGTCGGTGTAGTAACTTAGCAGGAAGAGCGCCCCCATAGCGAAGGCGAAGTTATTGGCGACGTCACCGAGGCTGTAGCCAACGATGGTGCGCCAGGAGAGTTGTTGATTCATTGTTTGCCTCCCTGCTGCGGTTTTTCACCGAAGTTCATGCCAGTCCAGCGTTTTTGCAGCAGAAAAGCCGCCGACTTCGGTTTGCGGTCGCGGGTGAAGATGCCCTTCTTGTTACCGCCAACGCGCAATATGCCTTGCGAGGTCGCAAAATCGGCGAAATTCCATACCTGTTCACCGACGACGGCGCTGACGCGATCAAAGACGCGGTGATACATATCCAGCCATGCACACTGATACTCTTCACTCCACATGTCGGTGTACATTGAGTGCAGCCCGGCTAACGTATCCACGCCGTATTCGGTGATGATAATCGGCTGATGCAGTTTCTCCTGCCAGGCCAGAAGTTCTTTTTCCAGTACCTTCTCTGCCGTTTCCAAATCGCCGCTTTGGACATACCATCCGTAATAACGGTTCAGGCACAGCACATCAAAGAGATCGCTGATGGTATCGGTGTGAGCGTCGCAGAACATTACATTGACGCAGGTGATCGGACGCGTCGGATCGAGTTTACGCGTTGCTTCCGCCAGTGGCGCGAAATATTCCCGTGCACCTTGCGGACGGGTATCCGGTTCGTTGGCAATACTCCACATCACCACGCTTGGGTGGTTTTTGTCACGCGCTATCAGCTCTTTAATCGCCTGTAAGTGCGCCTGCTGAGTTTCCCCGTTGACTGCCTCTTCGCTGTACAGTTCTTTCGGCTTGTTGCCCGCTTCGAAACCAATGCCTAAAGAGAGGTTAAAGCCGACAGCTGCAGTTTCATCAATCACCACGATGCCATGTTCATCTGCCCAGTCGAGCATCTCTTCAGCGTAAGGGTAATGCGAGGTACGGTAGGAGTTGGCCCCAATCCAGTCCATTAATGCGTGATCGTGCACCATCAGCACGTTATCGAATCCTTTGCCGCGCAAATCCGCATCTTCATGACGGCCAAAGCCAGTAAAGTAGAACGGTTTGTGGTTGATCAGGAACTGTTCGCCCTTCACTGCCACTGACCGGATGCCGACGCGCAGCGGGTAGATATCACACTCTGTCTGGCTTTTGGCTGTGACGTACAGTTCATAGAGATAACCTTCACCCGGTTGCCAGAGGTGCGGATTCACCACTTGCAAAGTCCCGCTGGTGCCTTGTCCAGTTGCAACCACCTGTTGATCCGCATCACGCAGTTCAACGCTGACATCACCATTGGCCGCCACCTGCCAGTCAACAGACGCGTGGTTACAGGCTTGCGCGACATGCGTCACCACGGTGATATCGTCCACCCAGGTGTTCGGCGTGGTGTAGAGCATTACGCTGCGATGGATCCCGGCATAGTTAAAGAAATCATGGAAGTAAGACTGCTTTTTCTTGCCGTTTTCGTCGGTAATCACCATTCCCGGCGGGATAGTCTGCCAGTTCAGTTCGTTGTTCACACAAACGGTGATACGTACACTTTTCCCGGCAATAACATACGGCGTGACATCGGCTTCAAATGGCGTATAGCCGCCCTGATGCTCCATCACTTCCTGATTATTGACCCACACTTTGCCGTAATGAGTGACCGCATCGAAACGCAGCACGATACGCTGGCCTGCCCAACCTTTCGGTATAAAGACTTCGCGCTGATACCAGACGTTGCCCACATAATTACGAATATCTGCATCGGCGAACTGATCGTTAAAACTGCCTGGCACAGCAATTGCCCGGCTTTCTTGTAACGCGCTTTCCCACCAACGCTGATCAATTCCGCAGTTTTCGCGATCCAGACTGAATGCCCACAGGCCGTCGAGTTTTTTGATTTCACGGGTTGGGGTTTCTACAGGACGTAACATAATGGACTCCTCATTAAGATAAAAATACTGGTCAACCTTTAATCTGATTAGTTAACCAATTCTGTGTTGCACACAGTTATCTGTGAGAAACCCATGGAAGAGAAATGGAAATAAAAAGAACTGACACCGCGATCAAAAAACCAAAAACTGCAATACCCACAGCGTGATATAGATCGCATTAATCTTTAAAACAGCGTTGACAGAAGCCATAAAACAAGCAATCGAACGTTCGTTCGATCGTATTGGGAACGATAAACTCTCATGACATATGGCTACGGTGAATATTTTAGGGAGGAATTCCCCGCTCCGGCGAGATTGTATTTTGTACAGGGAAATTAAAGTATGAAACGCGGGCTCAGTTGTCACCAGCCCGCGGAAAGAGAGAGAGAATCAGGATGCGGTTAAGATACCGCCAATCATCGCGCGTAATCCCTGAGCAAACGACACTTCACGCGCCAGGTCTTCCGCTTCGATATCGGCCAGTACACCGTAGGTCAGATCCAGCAGTAAACGTGAAGTCATTGCCGTGTTGATGTCTGGGCTTATCTCGCCTTTTTGCTGGGCATCACGCATCCGCTGAGCAACAAATTCAGTGATCGTCATATGCTTATTTTTAAGCATGGCGGCGACCTGTGGGTTACGCATCCCTTCCGCCATAATTTCGACCACCAGCGCCCGTTGCCCAAAGGCTTCATGGGTGAGAGAGACAATAGACTCGACCATATAGTCAACAAAATGAATCCCTTCAATCGGTTCCCGGAAACGAGCCAGCGCCCTCTCCTGGTCCTGTAAGATAATCGCCTGAATCAAGGCTTCTTTGGAGATGAAATGGTGATAGAGCGTCCCGGGACTAATGGCGCAAGATTTACAGATGGCTTTCATCGAGGCACTGTGAAATCCATTTTCTGAAAAAATCTCTCTGGCAGCATTGAGGATCCGGGTCCGTGTCGGTTGTGCTTCAGTCTGCATGTTATCCATCATTAAACCATTATAGTTAGCGTGAATAACTAGTTTACCGCGTTGTCAGGTGAGCGCCTATCATTGCTGTTGAATAGTGCGAAGGCACACTCTATTCGTATGCTTTTCATCCAGCTATTGGTTAACCAATAGCCGTGATTTGGCTGCCAGTTGTTTAGCAGAGACGTTGATGAATTGCACACGCTATCCCGGTAAACAACACATACGGCTGTTTACCGGTTCGTTAGTGTATTAATTGAGCTCTTGTACCCCACCACCGGAGACGGTGAGAATTTGTCCGCTTACCCAGCTGGCTGCAGGCGAGCAAAGGAACAGCGCTGCGTTAGCAATATCTTGCGGTTGGCCCAGACGTCTGATCGGCGTGTGCTGTAACATTTTTTGTTCAATTTCTGGTGTAATAACGGATTTCAGGGCATCGGTTAATATTGCCCCCGGCGCAATGCCATTTACCCGAATATTTTTTTCACCCAGGTCAAACGCCATATTTCTGACCAGATGACTGGCCGCAGCTTTAGATGATGCATAGGAAGTCATGTTTATATTTTTATTTTCTGCCGCCATAGAAGTGATGGTCAGAATAACGCCACCGCCATTTTTTTCCATTTCTGGCGCAACAAGTTGTGACAGATGGAAAAAAGAAAACACATTCAGTTCATAAGCACGGCGAAAATCCGCCATTGGCATATCAAACGGTTTAGGTCCACCGCCACCGGCGTTGTTAACCAGAATATCAACTTTACCCAGCTTACTGATAGCAAAGTCTGCCAGTGCAGAGAGTTCCTGTTCGGAAGTAATATCACAACGGCAGGCAAATGCCTGACCACCCAGTTGTTGAATTTCGTCTACAACATGGTTAGCTGCGTCGGCGTTAATATCACTGACCACCACAGATGCGCCAGCTGTCGCGAATGTAATGGCGATTTCTTTACCAATACCTGCACCCGCACCTGTGATGATGGCGCATTTTCCGTCGAGTCTCAGGTTGTCAGAATTAAACACATAAACCTCCTGTGAACTTCAGTAAAAATAAAAGGCACCGCCTGTGTGCCACATTTTTTATCATTAACCTTGAGGAAAGGACACTACCAGGTATAGCAGATAAAGAGAGGATTATTTCGCCGCAATGAGCCGGGCGGGAATAATAAGATTGCGTGAATGCGTCTCTTCATGGGTGATTTTTTGCATCATGCGATCCGCAAGTGTGGTACCAAGTTCCCTCGCTGGCGTGCTGGCCCAGATAACGGGTATATCATCAAGTGTGGTTGGTGTCGCATCGGTAAATGCCGCCAGCGAAACCTGTTGCTCAAAGTAACGATCGACTCCGCTTTCCCCGCTTTGCCGCCCTGCTTTCAGCAAACCAAACCATGCCCCCATCGCAATAGTTTCGTTATAGCAAACCACGGCACTGATGGTCGGGTTATGACGTAAAAGCGCCGTGATAGCTTCCGCGGCTTGCTTCTGGCTGGAAGTGCACTCCAACACCCAATCGCTGTGAAACGGCAGGCCAAATTTTAGTAGAGTTGCACAATAGCCCCCCACCCGTTCTGCACGGGTTAATGAGGAACTTTGCCCTCCCAGCCAGGCGATCCGCTGATGCCCATTGCGAATGAGATGCTCCGTCAACAACTGTGCAGCCTGCATGTTGTCCGGGCGAACCGTATCAACATCATCAAGATAACTGGCACGGGAAGCGAAAATCACCGGGATAGCTTTTTCTTCTGCCATCCGTCGCAGGTCATCGCTGCTTCCTGCAGCCCCGGCAATTACCACACCATCGACACCCTGATTCAGTAACAGTGAAAACCGCTGTGCCAGCTGCTCGCCGTCTTTACCGCCGTGAAGCAAAAAAACCATCCGTCCCTGCGCTTCCAGAGCTTCCGTCAATCCGGCCGTCAATTCGGCGTAAAACGGCGCAGATAAATCACGGACGATCAAACCAATGACGCCGCTTTGCCCGCCGCGCAGCGCCGACGCCTGGCGATTGCGCACAAATCCCAGCTCTTCAATGGCGGCGTTAACGCGTTCTCCTGTGGCGGTAGAGATTCGCCCTTTGCCACTAAGCACCAGCGAAACGGTACTTACCGACACGCCCGCAGCCAGCGCAACATCATGAATGGTTATTTTTTTGGCGGTAGCCATGCAGATGACCTACTCCCTGATTATGTGACAGATAAAACGTTTTACCTTTTATTTATCTTATACCCGCTATTATCGTTGCGTAATGTGATTTATGCCTCACTAAAATTTGATAAAACGTTTTATCTTCTCGCGCAATTTACTGAATCCAGATTGTTCTCTACGAGGAGTCGTTTTATGACGGCGAAAACAGCACCGAAAGTCACGCTGTGGGAGTTCTTCCAGCAGTTAGGCAAAACCTTCATGTTACCCGTGGCATTATTGTCGTTCTGCGGCATTATGCTCGGCATTGGTAGTTCCCTTAGTAGCCACGATGTCATCACCCTAATCCCGGTCCTGGGCAACCCCGTGTTGCAGGCTATCTTTATCTGGATGAGTAAGATTGGCTCGTTTGCTTTTAGTTTCCTGCCAGTCATGTTCTGTATCGCCATCCCGCTGGGTCTGGCACGAGAAAACAAAGGCGTAGCGGCATTCGCTGGCTTCGTCGGTTATGCGGTAATGAACCTCGCGGTAAACTTCTGGTTGACCAATAAAGGCATTCTGCCAACCACGGATGCCGCCGTTCTGAAAGCCAATAACATCCAGAGCATTCTTGGGATCCAGTCGATCGACACCGGGATCCTCGGTGCGGTAATCGCCGGTATTATCGTCTGGATGCTGCATGAGCGATTCCATAATATCCGCCTGCCGGATGCGCTGGCATTCTTCGGCGGTACGCGCTTCGTACCAATTATCTCCTCGCTGGTGATGGGCCTTGTCGGCCTGGTGATTCCATTAGTCTGGCCGATTTTCGCCATGGGTATTAGCGGCTTAGGCCATATGATCAATAGCGCGGGTGATTTCGGACCGATGCTGTTTGGTACCGGTGAACGTCTGCTGTTGCCGTTTGGTCTGCATCACATTCTGGTGGCATTAATTCGCTTTACCGACGCAGGTGGCACGCAGGAAGTCTGCGGTCAAACCGTCAGCGGCGCATTAACCATCTTCCAGGCGCAATTGAGTTGCCCGACCACTCACGATTTTTCTGAAAGCGCCACGCGTTTCCTTTCGCAAGGCAAAATGCCTGCGTTTCTCGGCGGTCTGCCAGGTGCAGCGTTAGCGATGTATCACTGCGCGCGCCCGGAAAATCGCCATAAAATTAAAGGGCTGCTGATTTCTGGCCTGATCGCCTGTGTCGTTGGCGGCACGACCGAACCGCTGGAATTCCTGTTCCTGTTCGTAGCGCCAGTTCTGTATGTCATCCACGCGCTGTTAACCGGCCTCGGCTTCACCGTCATGTCTGTGCTCGGCGTCACCATCGGTAATACCGACGGCAATATCATCGACTTCGTGGTGTTCGGTATTTTGCATGGTCTGTCAACCAAGTGGTACATGGTGCCAGTGGTGGCGGCAATCTGGTTTGTCGTTTACTACGTCATCTTCCGTTTCGCTATCACCCGCTTCAATCTGAAAACCCCGGGACGCGATAGCGAAGTTGCCAGTTCAATCGAAAAAGCCGTTGCCGGTGCGCCGGGTAAATCAGGTTACAACGTTCCTGCAATCCTCGAAGCCTTAGGCGGTGCCGACAATATTGTCAGCCTCGATAACTGCATTACCCGTCTGCGTTTGTCTGTTAAAGATATGTCGCTTGTTAATGTGCAGGCACTGAAGGACAATCGGGCAATTGGCGTAGTACAACTTAATCAACATAACCTGCAGGTTGTTATCGGGCCACAAGTTCAGTCAGTAAAAGATGAAATGGCCGGTCTGATGCATACTGTCCAGGCATAAGGATAAGATATGTTCGATTTTTCAAAGGTCGTGGATCGTCATGGCACATGGTGTACGCAGTGGGATTATGTCGCTGACCGTTTCGGCACTGCTGACCTGTTACCGTTCACGATTTCAGACATGGATTTTGCCACTGCCCCCTGCATTATCGAGGCGCTGAATCAGCGCCTGATGCACGGCGTGTTTGGCTACAGCCGCTGGAAGAACGATGAGTTTCTCGCGGCTATTGCCCACTGGTTTTCCACCCAGCATTACACCGCCATCGATCCTCAGTCGGTGGTGTATGGCCCTTCTGTTATCTATATGGTCTCAGAACTGATTCGTCAGTGGTCTGAAACAGGTGAAGGCGTGGTGATCCACACACCCGCCTATGACGCATTTTACAAGGCCATTGATGGTAATCAGCGCACAGTAATGCCCGTTGCTTTAGAGAAGCAGGCTGACGGCTGGTTTTGCGATATGGGCAAGCTGGAAGCCGTGTTGGCGAAACCAGAATGTAAAATTATGCTCCTGTGTAGCCCACAGAATCCTACCGGGAAAGTGTGGACGTGCGATGAGCTGGAGATCATGGCTGACCTGTGCGAGCGTCATGGTGTGCGGGTTATTTCCGATGAAATCCATATGGATATGGTTTGGGGCGAGCAGCCGCATATTCCCTGGAGTAATGTGGCTCGCGGAGACTGGGCGTTGCTAACGTCGGGATCGAAAAGTTTCAATATTCCCGCCCTGACCGGTGCTTACGGGATTATAGAAAATAGCAGTAGCCGCGATGCCTATTTATCGGCACTGAAAGGCCGTGATGGGCTTTCTTCCCCTTCGGTACTGGCGTTAACTGCCCATATCGCCGCCTATCAGCAAGGCGCGCCGTGGCTGGATGCCTTACGCATCTATCTGAAAGATAATCTGACGTATATCGCAGATAAAATGAACGCCGCGTTTCCTGAACTCAACTGGCAGATCCCGCAATCCACTTATCTGGCCTGGCTTGATCTACGTCCATTGAATATTGACGACAACGCGTTGCAAAAAGCGCTTATCGAGCAAGAAAAGGTCGCGATCATGCCGGGGTATACCTACGGTGAAGAAGGTCGTGGTTTTGTCCGTCTCAATGCCGGCTGCCCACGTTCGAAACTGGAAAAAGGTGTGGCTGGATTAATTAACGCCATCCGCGCTGTTCGTTAACCCCAATTGCGCAACGTAAAAAATCGTTGCGCAATCGTGGATTTTTACCCTGCTTTGTTTTTATAATGGTGCGCACTTTTATATCCAGAAAAAGAGTGCGACCATGATTGATACCACCCTGCCATTAACTGATATCCATCGCCACCTTGATGGCAACATTCGTCCCCAGACCATTCTTGAACTTGGCCGCCAGTATAATATCTCGCTTCCTGCACAATCCCTGGAAACACTGATTCCCCACGTTCAGGTCATTGCCAACGAACCCGATCTGGTGAGCTTTCTGACCAAACTTGACTGGGGCGTTAAAGTTCTCGCCTCTCTTGATGCTTGTCGCCGCGTGGCATTTGAAAACATTGAAGATGCAGCCCGTCACGGCCTGCACTATGTCGAGCTGCGTTTTTCTCCAGGCTACATGGCAATGGCACATCAGCTGCCTGTTGCAGGTGTTGTTGAAGCGGTGATCGATGGCGTACGTGAAGGTTGCCGCACCTTTGGTGTGCAGGCGAAGCTTATCGGCATTATGAGCCGAACCTTCGGCGAAGCCGCCTGTCAGCAAGAGCTGGAGGCCTTTTTAGCCCACCGTGACCAGATTACCGCACTTGATTTAGCCGGTGATGAACTTGGTTTCCCGGGAAGTCTGTTTCTTTCTCACTTCAACCGCGCGCGTGATGCGGGCTGGCATATTACCGTCCATGCAGGCGAAGCTGCCGGGCCGGAAAGCATCTGGCAGGCGATTCGTGAACTGGGTGCGGAGCGTATTGGACATGGCGTAAAAGCCATTGAAGATCGGGCGCTGATGGATTTTCTCGCCGAGCAACAAATTGGTATTGAATCCTGTCTGACCTCCAATATTCAGACCAGCACCGTGGCTGAGCTGGCTGCACATCCGCTGAAAACGTTCCTTGAGCATGGCATTCGTGCCAGCATTAACACTGACGATCCCGGCGTACAGGGAGTGGATATCATTCACGAATATAACGTTGCCGCGCCAGCTGCTGGGTTATCCCGCGAGCAAATCCGCCAGGCACAGATTAATGGTCTGGAAATGGCTTTCCTCAGCGCTGAGGAAAAACGCGCACTGCGAGAAAAAGCCGCAGCGAAGTAACAAAAATGGATGGTGCAAATTGCACCATCCATTTTTCATGCAAGGCACAAAGTCGCGCGATGTTTGGCGGATTCAATGCCCAGCTCAATCAACTCCATTACCTGGATTGCCTGGCTTGCCGGAACCGGATTTTCACCATCGCCATTTAACGCATCACGAATCGCCGCATAGTAAGCCGGATAATTCCCAGGCACCGTCAACAGCGTTTCTTCGACACGTTCCTCACCTACCACGCGGGTAAGTACGCCATCACGCATATCGTAGCCCCAGTCTTCCTGCGGCAGACGCTCGCCACTTTTCAGACGTTCTTCCTGTGGATCGAGGCCATATTTCACATAACTGCCTCGGGATCCATGCACGATATACCGTGCTGACTCAGCGGCTGCCAGCATGGTACCGTGTAAAATGACTCGCCGCTGTGGATAGGACAAGATGGCGTGGAAATAATCGGTCGACTGCGCTCCGGGCCGTAACTGTGCCAAATCTACCGTCATGCTGACCGGTAAACCAAATAGCGTAATGGCCTGATCAAGAAGATGTGGTGCTAAATCGTACCAGATACCGCTGCCTGGGCCGCCCTGTTCACGCCAACGATCGCGCACCTGCGGACGGAAGCGGTCAAAATGAGACTCAAAGTAAGCAACTTCACCCAGCACGCCTTCCGCGAGCAAACCTTTTAGCGTCAAGAAATCGCTATCCCAACGACGGTTATGGAATACAGACAGCACACGCCCCAGGCTTTTTGCCAGCGCATCCAGCTCTCGCGCTTGTGACAGTGTCACGGTAAAGGGTTTATCAACGACCACATGTTTACCCGCCTCAAGCGCCGCTTTGGCTAACAGGAAATGGGTATCGTTGGGTGTAGGAATGACAATCAGGTCTATGTTGGGATCGTTAAACAGATGCTTCGGCTCAGAGACAACCGTAACCGTTGGCCAGTCGGCTTTTACTTTTGTTTCATCACTGCTGGAGATTACCGCCAGTTCCAGCCCGGGCGTGCCCGCAATCAGGGGCGCATGGAAGGTTTTGCTCGCATAACCATACCCAATCAACCCAACACGGATGTTGTCGCTCATGTCATTGCCTCTCATTGAAGTATGATGGCTATTTGACACTATCCTTTACCCTCGCTCAACAGTTTAATAACCTGCCAGCAATAAGGGATGTTGTTTAACTTAAGTCAAAAAAATAGCGATTTTTCCAACGACAAAAGCTAAATATCGCAAAAACCTCAGTAAAAATCTTGCTGGAGCTATTATTGCTAAGTAACATTTACCCCCTGAAGTTAATGGATCAATCAACAGAGATGTGAGTTGTAATGAATCGTCTTATTGAATTAACAGGTTGGATCGTTCTTGTCGTTTCAGTCATTCTTCTTGGCGTGGCGAGTCACATTGACAACTATCAGCCACCTGAACAGAGTACTACGGTACAACACAAGTAAGCTCTGCGCTTGTAGAGCGACATGCTGCCCGTCCGGGTGCATGTTTTCACTTGTCGGATATTAAACCAGGAATTTATTATCTTGTTCGGTGTTGTTGGTGATTGTCAGGGATAGTAAAGCGCGTTACTCTTTTCATAGCAGTTTTTCATCCCTGAATATTTGCCATCAGCGCATTCTTATTATTGTAATAACACAAGCGTTCACTTTTGGTGAAATTTTATCATCACTAATAATACCTACCCCTTTGGTATTAATTATTTTATGGACCTTTTATGACTGTTCAGGACTACTTATTAAAATTTCGCAAAATCAGTTCACTCGAAAGTCTGGAAAAACTCTACGACCATCTTAATTACACCCTGACGGACGATCAGGAACTGATCAATATGTATCGTGCTGCCGATCACCGTCGCGCAGAGCTGGTTTCTGGCGGGCGTTTGTTTGACCTTGGCCAGGTACCGAAGTCCGTCTGGCACTATGTCCAATAAAGAAAGTAGCGATCGGTTATAAAAGCCTTATAATAACGCCCCTAAAATTAGATTTGCCTGTTTGCGTCGCTATTCTGGAGAACCTATGACCACCACAACGCCACAACGTATTGGAGGCTGGTTGCTTGGCCCGTTGGCCTGGCTTTTAGTCGCTCTGTTAAGTACGACGCTGGCGTTGTTGCTGTATACCGCTGCGTTATCTTCTCCGCAAACATTTCAAACGCTCGGCGCACAAGCACTGACGACACAAATCTTATGGGGCGTTTCTTTTATTACCGCTATCGCCATGTGGTATTACACACTGTGGTTGACCATCGCTTTCTTTAAACGTCGGCGTTGTGTTCCTAAACACTATATTATCTGGCTGCTTATTTCCGTATTGCTGGCAGTAAAAGCGTTCGCTTTTTCACCCGTGGAAGATGGCATAGCCGTTCGCCAGTTGCTGTTTACTTTGTTGGCAACCGCATTGATCGTCCCCTATTTCAAACGCTCGTCGCGGGTGAAAGCGACGTTTGTGAATCCGTAATAACCTTACAGTTAACCTGTTGTCGCCTGCTCTGGATTAACGGATAATAGGCGGCTTTTTTATTTCAGGCCGAAAAATGACTGACTACCTGTTACTGTTTGTTGGAACTGTACTGGTCAATAACTTTGTACTGGTCAAGTTTCTCGGTCTCTGTCCGTTTATGGGAGTTTCCAAAAAGCTGGAAACCGCGATGGGCATGGGGCTGGCAACAACGTTTGTGATGACGCTGGCGTCTATTTGCGCCTGGCTTATCGATACGTGGATTTTGATCCCACTTAATCTGATTTACCTGCGCACCCTGGCATTTATTCTGGTGATTGCTGTGGTCGTGCAGTTCACCGAGATGGTGGTGCGCAAAACCAGCCCGGTGCTTTACCGTTTGCTGGGGATTTTTTTGCCGCTTATCACCACCAACTGTGCCGTGCTCGGCGTGGCGTTGCTGAATATCAATCTCGGGCACAATTTCTTGCAGTCGGCGCTGTACGGTTTTTCCGCCGCTGTCGGTTTTTCGCTGGTGATGGTTCTCTTCGCAGCCATCCGCGAACGCCTTGCTGTGGCTGATGTCCCGGCACCTTTTCGCGGTAATGCCATTGCGTTAATTACCGCAGGTCTTATGTCTCTGGCCTTTATGGGCTTTAGTGGTTTGGTGAAGTTGTAATGAATGCTATCTGGATTGCCGTTGCCGCCGTGAGCCTGCTGGGCCTGGCGTTTGGCGCCATTCTGGGTTATGCCTCCCGCCGTTTTGCGGTGGAAGACGATCCGGTCGTTGAGAAAATTGACGAAATCTTACCGCAGAGCCAGTGTGGTCAGTGCGGTTATCCCGGCTGTCGCCCCTACGCGGAAGCCATCAGCTGTAACGGTGAAAAAATCAACCGTTGCGCCCCAGGTGGCGAAGCTGTGATGCTAAAAATTGCCGAGTTGCTTAATGTCGAGCCGCAGCCGCTGGATGGCGAAGCGCAAGAGCTAACGCCTGCGCGGATGGTGGCGGTTATTGATGAAAATAACTGTATTGGCTGCACTAAATGTATTCAGGCGTGTCCGGTAGACGCCATCGTTGGCGCTACCCGTGCCATGCATACGGTAATGAGTGATCTCTGTACGGGCTGCAATTTATGTGTTGATCCGTGCCCGACGCACTGCATCTCGTTGCAACCGGTCGCAGAAACACCTGACTCCTGGAAATGGGATCTGAACACCATTCCCGTGCGTATCATTCCCGTGGAACACCATGCTTAAGTTATTCTCTGCATTCAGAAAAAATAAAATCTGGGATTTCAACGGCGGCATCCATCCACCGGAGATGAAAACCCAGTCCAACGGTACACCCCTGCGCCAGGTACCACTGGCGCAGCGTTTTGTTATTCCACTGAAACAGCATATTGGCGCTGAAGGTGAGTTGTGCGTTAGCGTCGGCGATAAAGTATTGCGCGGCCAGCCGCTTACCCGTGGTCGCGGCAAAATGCTGCCTGTTCACGCGCCCACCTCGGGTACCGTTACGGCTATTGCGCCCCACTCTACGGCTCATCCTTCAGCTTTAGCTGAATTAAGCGTGATTATTGATGCCGATGGTGAAGACTGCTGGATCCCGCGCGACGGCTGGGCCGATTATCGCTCTCGCCGTCGCGAAGAGTTAATCGAGCGCATTCATCAGTTTGGTGTTGCCGGGCTGGGTGGTGCGGGATTCCCGACAGGCGTTAAATTGCAGGGCGGCGGAGATAAGATTGAGACGTTGATTATCAACGCTGCTGAGTGCGAGCCGTACATTACCGCTGATGACCGTTTAATGCAGGATTGCGCGGCTCAGGTCGTAGAGGGTATTCGCATTCTTGCGCATATTCTGCAGCCACGCGAAATTCTTATCGGCATTGAAGATAACAAACCGCAGGCGATTTCCATGCTGCGCGCGGTGCTGGCGGACTCTCACGATATTTCTCTGCGGGTGATTCCAACCAAATATCCTTCTGGCGGTGCTAAACAATTAACCTACATTCTGACCGGGAAGCAGGTTCCACATGGCGGGCGTTCATCCGATATCGGCGTATTAATGCAAAACGTCGGCACTGCTTATGCAGTGAAACGTGCCGTTATTGATGGCGAGCCGATTACCGAGCGTGTCGTAACCCTGACTGGCGAAGCAATCGCTCGCCCGGGCAACGTCTGGGCACGGCTGGGGACGCCAGTGCGTCATTTATTGAATGACGCCGGATTCTGCCCCTCTGTCGATCAAATGGTGATTATGGGCGGCCCGCTAATGGGCTTTACCTTGCCATGGCTGGATGTCCCGGTCGTAAAGATTACCAACTGTCTGTTGGCTCCCTCTGCCAATGAGCTTGGCGAACCACAGGAAGAACAAAGCTGCATCCGGTGTAGCGCCTGTGCTGACGCCTGCCCTGCGGATCTTTTGCCGCAACAGTTGTACTGGTTCAGCAAAGGTCAGCAACACGATAAAGCTACCACGCATAACATTGCCGACTGCATTGAATGTGGGGCTTGCGCGTGGGTTTGCCCGAGCAATATTCCCCTGGTGCAATATTTCCGTCAGGAAAAAGCTGAAATTGCGGCTATTCGTCAGGAAGAAAAGCGCGCCGCAGAAGCCAAAGCGCGTTTCGAAGCGCGCCAGGCTCGTCTGGAGCGCGAAAAAGCGGCTCGCCTTGAACGACATAAGAGCGCAGCCGTTCAACCTGCAGCCAAAGATAAAGATGCGATTGCTGCCGCTCTGGCGCGGGTGAAAGAGAAACAGGCCCAGGCTACACAGCCTATTGTGATTAAAGCGGGCGAACGCCCGGATAACAGTGCAATTATTGCAGCACGGGAAGCCCGTAAAGCGCAAGCCAGAGCGAAACAGGCAGAACTGCAGCAAACTAACGACGCAGCAACCGTTGCTGATCCACGTAAAACTGCCGTTGAAGCAGCTATCGCCCGCGCCAAAGCGCGCAAGCTGGAACAGCAACAGGCTAATGCGGAACCAGAAGAACAGGTCGATCCGCGCAAAGCTGCCGTCGAAGCCGCTATTGCCCGCGCCAAAGCACGCAAGCTGGAACAGCAACAGGCCAATGCGGAGCCAGAAGAACCGGTTGATCCGCGCAAAGCTGCCGTCGAAGCCGCTATCGCCCGCGCCAAAGCGCGCAAGCTGGAACAGCAACATGCTAATGCGGAACCAGAAGAACAGGTCGATCCGCGCAAAGCCGCCGTCGAAGCCGCTATTGCCCGTGCCAAAGCACGCAAGCTGGAACAGCAACAGGCTAATGCGGAACCAGAAGAACCGGTCGAACCGCGCAAAGCCGCCGTCGAAGCCGCTATTACCCGTGCCAAAGCGCGCAAACTGGAACAGCAACAGGCTAATGCGGAGCCAGAAGAACAGGTTGATCCGCGCAAAGCTGCCGTCGAAGCGGCTATTGCACGCGCCAAAGCACGCAAGCTGGAACAGCAACAGGCTAATGCAGAACCAGAAGAACAGGTTGATCCGCGCAAAGCGGCAGTTGCCGCGGCTATTGCCCGCGTTCAGGCCAAAAAAGCCGCCCAGCAAAAGGTTGTAAACGAGGACTAAATGGTATTCAGAATAGCTAGCTCCCCTTATACCCATAACCAGCGCCAGACATCGCGCATTATGCTGTTGGCGTTGCTCGCAGCCGTGCCAGGAATCGCAGCGCAACTGTGGTTTTTTGGTTGGGGTACTCTCGTTCAGATCCTGTTGGCGTCGGTCAGTGCTCTGTTAGCCGAAGCTCTCGTACTCAAACTACGCAAGCAGTCGGTAGCCGCAACGTTGAAAGATAACTCAGCATTGCTGACAGGCTTATTGCTGGCGGTAAGTATTCCCCCCCTCGCGCCATGGTGGATGGTCGTGCTGGGTACGGTGTTTGCGGTGATCATCGCTAAACAGTTATATGGCGGTCTGGGACAAAACCCGTTTAATCCGGCAATGATTGGTTATGTGGTCTTACTGATCTCCTTCCCGGTGCAGATGACCAGCTGGTTACCGCCACATGAAATTGCGGTCAACATCCCTGGTTTTATCGACGCCATACAGGTTATTTTCAGCGGGCATACCGCCAGTGGTGGTGATATGAACACACTACGCTTAGGTATTGATGGCATTAGTCAGGCGACACCGCTGGATACATTTAAAACCTCTGTCCGTGCCGGTCATTCGGTTGAACAGATTATGCAATATCCTATCTACAGCGGTATGCTGGCGGGCGCTGGTTGGCAATGGGTAAATCTCGCCTGGCTGGCTGGCGGCGTGTGGTTGCTATGGCAGAAAGCGATTCGCTGGCATATTCCCCTCAGCTTCTTAGTAACGCTGACGTTATGCGCAACGTTGGGCTGGTTGTTCTCACCAGAAACACTGGCAGCACCGCAAATTCATCTGCTGTCTGGAGCGACCATGCTCGGCGCATTCTTTATTTTGACTGACCCGGTTACCGCTTCTACGACCAATCGTGGTCGTCTTATTTTCGGCGCGCTTGCGGGCTTATTAGTCTGGTTGATCCGCAGTTTCGGCGGCTATCCTGACGGCGTGGCTTTTGCCGTCCTGCTGGCGAACATCACGGTTCCTCTGATCGATTACTACACCCGTCCGCGCGTCTACGGCCATCGCAAAGGGTAAACCATGCTGAAAACTATCCGAAAACACGGCATTACGTTAGCGCTATTTGCAGCGGGTTCAACAGGGTTAACTGCGGCCATCAACCAGATGACCAAAACGACGATTGCTGAACAGGCCAGTCTGCAACAAAAGGCATTATTTGATCAGGTGCTGCCAGCCGAACGCTATAACAATGCGCTGGCACAGAGTTGCTATCTGGTAACTGCGCCAGAGTTAGGTAAAGGTGAGCATCGGGTTTACATCGCCAAACAGGATGACAAACCGGTAGCCGCCGTTCTGGAAGCAACCGCACCAGATGGCTATTCCGGTGCGATTCAGCTGCTGGTGGGAGCCGATTTTAACGGCACGGTACTTGGCACGCGCGTGACAGAGCACCACGAAACGCCAGGTCTTGGCGATAAAATCGAACTGCGCCTTTCTGACTGGATCACCCATTTTGCGGGTAAAAAAATCAGTGGTGCGGATGATGCGCACTGGGCGGTGAAGAAAGATGGTGGTGATTTCGACCAGTTCACCGGCGCGACGATTACTCCCCGCGCGGTGGTTAATGCGGTAAAACGCGCCGGATTGTACGCTCAGACGTTACCGGCACAACTTTCTCAACTTCCTGCCTGTGGAGAATAAAGCGTGAGCGAAATTAAAGACGTTATTGTTCAGGGGTTGTGGAAAAACAACTCTGCGCTGGTCCAGTTGCTCGGCCTTTGTCCTCTGTTGGCGGTCACGTCCACTGCCACTAACGCTCTGGGTTTAGGACTTGCGACTACGCTGGTACTGACGCTGACCAACCTGACCATTTCGACGCTGCGTCACTGGACGCCAGCCGAGATCCGCATTCCCATTTACGTGATGATCATCGCCTCGGTGGTCAGCGCTGTACAGATGCTGATCAACGCCTACGCCTTTGGCCTGTATCAATCATTAGGGATTTTTATTCCGCTGATTGTCACTAACTGTATCGTTGTGGGCCGCGCTGAAGCCTTCGCCGCCAAAAAAGGTCCGGCGCTTTCGGCACTGGACGGCTTTTCAATTGGTATGGGCGCAACCTGCGCCATGTTCGTGCTGGGTTCACTACGCGAAATTATCGGCAATGGCACATTGTTTGACGGTGCAGATGCGCTGTTAGGTAGCTGGGCAAAAGTATTACGCGTGGAGATTTTCCACACCGACTCCCCTTTCCTGCTGGCGATGCTGCCACCAGGTGCATTTATTGGCCTGGGACTGATGCTGGCAGGAAAATACCTGATTGATGAAAGAATGAAAAAGCGCCGTACTGAAGCAGCTGCCGAACGTGCATTGCCAAACGGTGAAACAGGGAATGTCTGATGAACAAAGCAAAACGCCTGGAGATCCTCACTCGCCTGCGTGAGAACAATCCTCATCCCACCACCGAGCTTAATTTCAGTTCGCCTTTTGAATTGCTGATTGCCGTACTGCTTTCCGCTCAGGCGACCGATGTCAGTGTTAATAAGGCGACGGCGAAACTCTACCCGGTGGCGAATACGCCTGCAGCGATGCTTGAACTGGGCGTTGAAGGGGTGAAAACCTATATCAAAACGATTGGGCTTTATAACAGCAAAGCAGAAAATATCATCAAAACCTGCCGTATCTTACTGGAGCAGCATAATGGCGAGGTTCCGGAAGATCGTGCTGCGCTTGAAGCCCTGCCCGGCGTAGGTCGTAAAACAGCCAACGTCGTATTAAACACTGCATTCGGCTGGCCGACTATTGCTGTCGACACGCACATTTTCCGCGTTTGTAATCGTACTCAATTTGCGCCGGGGAAAAACGTCGAACAGGTAGAAGAAAAGCTACTGAAAGTGGTTCCGGCAGAGTTTAAAGTCGACTGCCACCATTGGTTGATCCTGCACGGGCGTTATACCTGCATTGCCCGCAAGCCCCGCTGTGGCTCTTGTATTATTGAAGATCTTTGTGAATACAAAGAGAAAGTTGACATCTGAAGAAAAGGGGTAACACCGATTACCCCATTGATAACCTTTCTTTATCCTCTTTTAAAACATCTTTTTAACGTCAATGATGCCATTGCTTAGCGTTATCATCAGGTAATCCGTTTGCGAATAACCAAAAATGCAGGTTAATTGTTTTTTTAATAGCGAAATTTTCTATTCATTCGTGATCAAGATCACGATGCTGTGGCAATGTAAAAACATTGCAAGAATCAGGTTAAAATCATTTAAATTTACATACGCAACAAATATTGACCTACAAAACATTACACTGGCTATTTTTCAGAAACTGGACTATCTCACTAGGAAAAACGCTAAATAGCAGAACATATCGCCGTCAAGCCATCATCCCCCTCTCAATGCAGTGAAAAAATCTGCCGTTACGTTTTTTGAAAAATTTAACGCTGGATAACATTTCCCGGAATGGTTGAATTCCCCGCCTCAGTTATATGTAACAGATTATTACAAAGGACTTGTCTGAAAGTGCAAGATAGTGAACATTACCTGCCGTTTCCCCTCCCACTATAACAATTGCGCGTATGTTTTTTAGACATAACGCGAGAAAGCACCCCCGTTAATATGGGATGTAAAAAAAGAGGTAAAAGTGTCCACTGCAAACCAAAAACCAACTGAAAGCGTCAGTTTGAACGCTTTCAAACAACCGAAGGCGTTCTATCTCATTTTCTCGATTGAGTTATGGGAACGTTTTGGTTATTACGGCCTACAAGGAATTATGGCTGTTTACCTGGTTAAACAACTGGGTATGTCTGAAGCGGATTCAATCACCCTTTTCTCTTCCTTTAGTGCCCTGGTTTATGGTCTGGTCGCTATCGGCGGCTGGTTAGGTGACAAGGTACTGGGTACTAAACGCGTAATTATGCTTGGCGCTATTGTGCTGGCGATTGGTTATGCTCTGGTTGCCTGGTCTGGTCACGACGCCGGTATCGTTTATATGGGTATGGCGGCTATTGCGGTCGGTAACGGCCTGTTTAAGGCTAACCCGTCTTCTCTGCTTTCTACATGCTATGAGAAAAACGACCCGCGTCTGGACGGTGCATTCACCATGTACTACATGTCCGTCAACATCGGCTCTTTCTTCTCTATGATTGCTACGCCGTGGCTGGCCGCGAAATACGGCTGGAGCGTTGCGTTTGCATTGAGCGTTGTAGGCCTGCTGATCACTATCGTTAACTTCGCCTTCTGCCAACGCTGGGTTAAACAGTACGGTTCAAAACCAGACTTCGAGCCTATCAACTACCGTAACCTGCTGCTGACCATTATTGGTGTTGTGGCACTGATCGCTATCGCCACCTGGCTGCTGCACAATCAGGAAGTTGCGCGTATGGCGCTGGGCGTTGTTGCCTTTGGTATCGTGGTTATCTTCGGTAAAGAAGCCTTCGCGATGAAAGGTGCTGCGCGTCGTAAAATGATCGTTGCCTTCATCCTGATGCTCGAAGCCATTATCTTCTTCGTGCTGTACAGCCAGATGCCAACGTCACTGAACTTCTTTGCGATTCGTAACGTTGAACACACCATTCTGGGCCTGGCCGTAGAACCTGAGCAGTATCAGGCACTGAACCCGTTCTGGATCATCATTGGTAGCCCGATTCTGGCCGCTATCTATAACAAGATGGGCGATACTCTGCCGATGCCAACTAAGTTTGCAATCGGTATGGTGATGTGTTCTGGTGCGTTCCTGATTCTGCCGCTGGGTGCAAAATTCGCGTCTGACGCAGGTATCGTGTCTGTAAGCTGGCTGGTCGCAAGCTATGGCCTGCAGAGTATCGGGGAACTGATGATCTCTGGTCTGGGTCTGGCAATGGTTGCACAACTCGTTCCGCAGCGTCTGATGGGCTTCATTATGGGTAGCTGGTTCCTGACCACTGCCGGTGCAAACCTGATTGGTGGTTATGTTGCGGGTATGATGGCTGTGCCGGATAACGTTACCGATCCGCTGATGTCACTGGAAGTCTATGGTCGCGTATTCTTGCAGATTGGTGTCGCTACTGCCGTTATTGCAGTACTGATGCTGTTTACCGCGCCGAAACTGCACCGCATGACGCAGGATGACGCTGCTGACAAAGCGGCGAAAGCTGCTGTAGCGTAAAATTCAGGGAAACTCTTTTACAAGCCGCTAACTTTTCGTTAGCGGCTTTTTTTTTGTTCAGCAACGCACTACCATACTTTAAACCACAGACAAAAGGAGTTACCGATGAAATTGTTCTACAAACCGGGCGCCTGCTCTCTCGCTTCCCATATCACCCTGCGTGAGAGCGGAAAGGATTTTACGCTCGTCAGTGTGGATTTAATGAAAAAACGTCTCGAAAACGGTGACGATTACTTTGCCGTTAACCCTAAGGGACAGGTACCTGCATTGCTGCTGGATGACGGTACTTTGCTGACGGAAGGTGTAGCGATTATGCAGTATCTTGCCGACAGCGTCCCCGACCGCCAGTTGCTGGCACCGGTAAACAGTATTTCCCGCTATAAAACCATCGAATGGCTGAATTACATCGCCACCGAGCTGCATAAAGGTTTCACACCTCTGTTTCGCCCTGATACACCGGAAGAGTACAAACCGACAGTTCGCGCGCAACTGGAGAAGAAGCTGCAATATGTGAACGAGGCACTGAAGGATGAGCACTGGATCTGCGGGCAAAGATTTACAATTGCTGATGCCTATCTGTTTACGGTTCTGCGCTGGGCATACGCGGTGAAACTGAATCTGGAAGGGTTAGAGCACATTGCGGCATTTATGCAACGTATGGCTGAACGTCCGGAAGTACAAGACGCGCTGTCAGCGGAAAGCTTAAAGTAATAGCCATCGGCCCACAGGTCGTTGTGGGCCGAAATGAGATATTTCAGAGCTTTGTTGCGCTGAAGTAATGTTCTGGTTTGGCAATACGATCCTGAGCAGCCACCACTTGCAGCTCATATTCCTGCATTGCTTTGGTGGTCACCATGATTTCGTAGACTGCAGCGGTCACATGTTCCAGGGCCTCCTGCAGCGTTGCCCCCTGAAGCAGTTTCACCAGCAGTAAACCGCTCGTCACATCACCAACACCTACCGGCTGGCGCATACCAAAATCCACCAGTGGACGGCTGATATGCCAGGCTTCATCGGCGGTGACCAGCAACATTTCAAAACGGTCACGGCTGTAGCCAGCTCGCGCCAGGTGTTTAACCAATACAATTTGTGGCCCTTGCGCAATGAGTTCGCGCGCTGCCAGAACCGCTTCTTCGACGTTATTTACCGGATGCTCACAGAGTATTTCCAGCTCAACAAGATTCGGCGCAATGATATCGCTGGCAGGCAAACCGTGCCGCACATGAAACTCTGCGACACCCGGTGCAACGATACAGCCTTTTTCCGGATGACCCATTACCGGATCGCAAAAATATTTCGCCTGCGGATTCGCTGCTTTCACCTGACGGACGATACCGAGGATATGTTCACCCTGCTCCGCCGATCCCAGATAGCCACTTAATACGGCATCACAGGTGTGTAATTTATCAATGGCGGCAATGCCTTGCACAATTTCGGTTAAATGGCTGGGCGGCATCACGCAGCCAGTCCATTTGCCGTATTGGGTGTGATTAGAAAATTGAACGGTGTTCAGCGGCCAGACGTTCGCGCCCAGGCGGCGCATCGGAAACTCTGCCGCACTGTTACCCGCATGACCATAAACAACGTGAGACTGGATAGCGAGAATATTTTTCATCATGTTCCCTGTATAAAAACCAGGGGGAGTGATTTCTCACTCCCCCTTTCCACTTAATGCATTATTTCCAGCAAATCAGACAGTAATTCTTTTTGCCGCGACGCAGTAAGGTAAAACGACCAAACAGACGATCTTCTTCTTTAAAGAAGTATTCAGGATCGGACTGTTTTTCACCGTTAATGGTGATGGCATTGGAGGCGATAGTTTTACGCGCCTGACCACGGGAAGGTTGCAGTTCAGAATCGACCAGCGCCTGCATCAGGTCTGCGCCCTTTTCCATCTCAACCATCGGTACGCCGTCCTGCGCCAGCTGTTCGAAGTCCGCTTCAGTCAGCGCACTCAAGGAACCGCTGAACAGGCATTCGGTAATACGTTTTGCCGCCTGCAAACCTTCTTCACCGTGAACCAGACGAGTCACCTGCTCCGCCAGTACATACTGGGCGCGCGGTGCTTTACCGCTATTTTTATCTTCTTCTTCCAGGGCGTTGATCTCTTCAATGCTCATAAAGGTGAAGAACTTCAGGAAGCGGTAAACGTCGGCATCCGCAGTGTTGATCCAGAACTGGTAGAATTTGTACGGGCTGGTTTTCTTCGGATCCAACCAGACTGCGCCGCCTTCAGTTTTACCAAATTTGGTGCCGTCTGCTTTGGTGATCAGCGGAACGGTCAGGCCAAACACCTGATTCTGATGCAGACGACGGGTCAGGTCGATACCAGAAGTGATGTTACCCCACTGGTCAGAACCACCAATTTGCAGCACCACACCGTACTGTTTGTTCAGACAGGCGAAGTCATAACCCTGCAACAGGTTGTAGGAAAACTCAGTGAACGAAATCCCCTGATCTTCACGGTTGAGACGCTGCTTAACCGCTTCTTTGTTGATCATCTGGTTAACGGAGAAGTGTTTGCCAATATCGCGCAGGAAGGTCAGCACATTCATATTGCCGAACCAGTCATAGTTGTTCGCCGCGATAGCAGAGTTTTCTCCACAGTCGAAATCGAGGAACGGGGCAACCTGCTTGCGGATTTTGTCCACCCACTCCTGAACAGTTTCTTCGGTGTTCAGCTTACGCTCGGCAGCTTTGAAGCTCGGGTCGCCAATCAGACCCGTCGCGCCGCCTACCAGCGCAACCGGCTTGTGGCCCGCCTGCTGGAAGCGTTTCAGGCATAACAATGGAACAAGATGCCCCAAATGCAAGCTGTCAGCGGTAGGATCGAAGCCGCAATAGAGCGCGATCGGGCCTTGCGCCAGTCGCTCTGCTAACGCTTCCTCGTCCGTCACCTGGGCTACCAGCCCCCGCTCTTGCAATTGTTTAATCAAGTTACTGCTTGCCATCAAAATCTCCATGTATATAACGACTGCACCTTTGCCGGTACACGACTTTTCGCCAGATGCGAAAGAGACATAGAATAAAGTGCCAGAATCAGGAGTACCAGCGATTAAAGCAAGATTTTTGCATCTTTTCAGGGTGCAAGACGATCAATCTTCCACGCATCATTTTCACGCTGGTACAAAAAGCGGTCATGCAGGCGATGCTCACCACCCTGCCAGAACTCAATCTGTTCAAGGCTGACGCGAAAACCGCCCCAAAAGCTCGGCAATGGCACTTCGCCCTGTTGAAACTTCTGCTTCAGCTCCAGGAATTTACTTTCAAGGATACCGCGGGCAGAAATGCGACTGGACTGCTTCGAAACCCATGCACCAATCTGGCTATCACGCGGGCGGCTATGAAAATATTTCATCACTTCGAGAGTCGAAAGTCGTTCCGCTTTACCGATCACCATCACCTGGCGCTCAAGGGTATGCCACGGGAACAGCAGGCTAACGCGCGGATTATTTTCGATTTGATGTGCTTTACGGCTGCCGAGGTTGGTGTAAAACACCATGCCTTTTTCGTCGTAATGTTTGAGTAAAACGATGCGCTGATAAGGCTGACCATGTTCATCCACGGTAGCGACCACCATCGCGGTAGGGTCCGCCAGTTTGGCTTCACAAGCCTGAGAGAGCCAACGTTCAAAAAGGGTTAATGGATCGGCGGGAAGATCGCGGCGGCGTAACCCGCCTTTGGTGTATTCACGGCGCAGATGCGCGATTTGCTGCAATTCGTCGTTATCAGACATGGTTTTCTTTACGGATTGTCAGTGGGTGACGCTATTGTGCGCCGCCCCTGGAAAAATCTCAACGCTGTGAATTTTGTAACTGACAGTTATTCAAGACGATGCGGTCGCGTTTATAGACAGTCGCTTCCTCGCCTTTCGACCAGAAAACATAGATTCCGTCAGTGTAACGTGCACCAGAGGCTGAAATGCCCTGTTTGAGATGCAGTAGTTGATTATCGTAAACAAAACTGACTTCCTGGCGCGGATTATTCAGTTTGACCGTCAACGGTTTTTCATCACACTGGTATTCCAGCGTATCGGTTTGCATGCGCTCAACCAGTTGATTGAACGCGCTACAGCCGGTGAGAAGCACCGGCAAACAGATCAGTAACAGTTTTTTCATAGACATTTCCCGAAGACTTTCCTGGTCTGGAGGGCAATACGCCCTCCCTAACGTTCCAAGTGTAACGGCAGACGCGGTAAGAAAAATTCAGTTAACTCTGATATCACGGGTTAGCGGGGAAAATAGCCCCCAGTACCGTCTCCTGGCTTGCGCCAGTGACGGAAGGCAGATTTCCTGGTAATCCCGCCAGCGTCCGCCAGGCAAGCCAGGCGAAAGCCAATGCTTCCATGTCATCGCCACTAATGCCAACGGCATCGGTGGTGGTGACTTCTGTGCCTGGCAGTAATGCCGCCAGACGCGCCATGAGTAGCGGATTACGACTACCTCCACCACATACCATCAATCGTTCGCAGCCACCGCTCAACAAAACTTGTTCAGAAATGGTCACGGCGGTGAGTTCTGCCAGTGTGGCCTGCACATCACGGGGATCAACACCCGGAAAATGGCGTAAATGGCGCTCCAGCCAGCCGTAGTTAAAGTATTCGCGTCCGGTGCTTTTCGGTGCAGGTTGCGAGAAATATGGGTCGCTGAGCATATTTTGCAGCAGTGGGAGAATAACTTTACCCGCCCGTGCCCACTCGGCATCTTTATCGTAAGGTTTACCGGCCTGACGCCAGATCCAGGCATCCATCAGCATGTTACCAGGACCGGTATCGTAGCCGCCAACCGGCTGCCCAGGAATGAGCAGTGACAGATTGGCGATGCCGCCAATATTGAGCACCATTCGTCGCTCGGTTGGGTGAGCCAGCAAGGCATGATGGAACGCAGGTGCCAGCGGTGCGCCTTGTCCTCCCAAGGCAATATCGCGACGGCGAAAATCACCGACAACCGTAATTCCGGTGCGTGCCACAATTTGATTGTTATCGCCAATCTGTAAAGTGTGTGGTGCCACGCCCGTCGGTTCATGCCAGACGGTTTGACCGTGACAGCCGATCGCAACTATATCTCTCGCCTGCAGGTTTTGTTCCTTAAGCAAGGCATTGACCGCATCAGCAAAAAGTCGCCCGAGTTGAGTATCAAGCTGTCCAAACTGCGAAAGTGTAAGCTGCTGGCCCTGGCAAATATCCAGTACAGCCTGTTTCAGAGACACCGGGATCGGCCAGCTCAAACTTGCCAGCTGTGCGACCCGGTGTTCATCAATTGTCGCCAACACAACATCAACACCATCAAGGCTGGTGCCTGACATAACGCCAATAAAGCGGCCCGATTTCATAGTTCATCCTTTTTCAATCTGACGTTTGCGCACCACTCAAACATAAACTTTTCGTGAATACCATGCGGAATGACCGATTTTTACCGTTGGTAGTAAAACATTATCTTCAAATCAATAATCATCATGAATGTTTTGTTTATAATTGGTTGATCCTACTTTCATTATGATTTGCTCATATTTGGTAGAACATATAACCATGGATTCACATATGCCATATACTTTGACCATGAGGGATGCTTGCGTGGCGTTTCATGGTGAACAGGAGATTTTTCAATGATTAAACGCGTATTGGTTGTTTCAATGGTAGGTCTGTCTCTTGTCGGTTGTGTTAATAACGACACCCTGTCAGGGGATGTTTATACCGCTTCTGAAGCGAAACAAGTACAGAATGTCAGCTATGGAACCATCGTTAACGTACGTCCGGTACAGATTCAGGGCGGTGATGATTCCAACGTTATCGGTGCAATTGGCGGTGCTGTTCTTGGTGGTTTCCTGGGAAATACTGTTGGTGGCGGAACCGGGCGTTCTCTGGCTACTGCAGCAGGCGCTGTTGCAGGTGGCGTAGCTGGTCAGGGCGTACAGAGTGCAATGAACAAAACGCAAGGTGTCGAGCTGGAAATTCGTAAAGACGATGGTAATACCATCATGGTGGTACAGAAACAAGGCAACACTCGTTTCTCTCCGGGCCAACGTGTCGTACTGGCCAGCAATGGCAGTCAGGTGACCGTTTCTCCGCGCTAAATAAGTTTGCGTGTGGTCAGGTTACTGACCACACGCCCCCTTCATTTCACCCTTTGGCCTGTAACTCAATGATATTATGCTCAAGTTTTGCGATGAGCGTAATCAGTTGTTCCAGTTCCTCTGCGGAGATGCCATGTAAGATTTCCGCGCGGGTTTTGTTAATAACAGCTTCCATTTCGCTGATCAGTGGCTCTGCCTTTTCCGTCAGTTTAATACGTTTAGCCCGACGATCGCTGGCACAAGTTTGACGCGAAATTAACCCTTTTTCTTCCAGTTGGTCCAGAGTACGGACCAGTGAGGGCTGCTCGATGCCAATCGCTTTTGCCAGTTGAATTTGCGACTGGTCTGGAGGTAACTGATGGATATTGTGTAACGTAACCCAATGGGTTTGTGTTAACTCCAGCGGTTTCAGGCGATGGTCTATCAGAGCACGCCATATGCGCACCAACCGTGCCAGATCAGAACCTAGTGGCGATTCCAATTTCATCTCCTTATAATTAGCTTGCTAAGATATTATGCGGCTTTTAGAATAGTGTGCAGCAATTGTATTGCTAAAACAAATGTATTGCTGCATTTGGTTACCGTCAGACATATTTTTCAGAAATTGCGCGTAAATTTTTCGCACTTAAAGAATATTTATTAATCTAACGCAATATATTCGGTCGTAAAGGAATCTACTTTGTGAAGTTTATGCTCAATGCAACAGGATTGCCCTTACAAGATCTGGTGTTCGGTGCGTCCGTCTATTTTCCTCCGTTTTTCAAAGCCTTCGCGTTTGGATTCGTCATCTGGCTTGTCGTACACCGCCTGCTTCGTGGCTGGATCTACGCCGGTGACATCTGGCATCCCTTGTTAATGGATTTATCGCTGTTTGCGATTTGCGTTTGCCTTGCTCTGGCAATACTGATTGCGTGGTAACTATGTCAATTAAAACAATTAAGTATTTCTCAACAATCATTGTAGCGGTAGTTGCGGTTCTTGCCGGATGGTGGCTGTGGAATTATTACATGCAATCTCCGTGGACACGCGACGGGAAAATACGCGCAGAACAGGTTTCTATCACCCCACAGGTGTCGGGACGTATTGTTGAGCTGAATATAAAAGACAACCAGCTGGTTAATGCGGGGGATCTTATGCTCACGATCGATAAAACGCCCTTTCAGATCGCCGAGCTGAACGCACAGGCTCAGCTGGCGAAAGCGCAATCTGACCTCGCAAAAGCCAATAACGAAGCGAATCGTCGTCGTCATCTCTCACAAAATTTTATTTCTGCCGAAGAACTCGATACCGCTAACCTCAATGTTAAAGCGATGCAGGCCAGTGTTAATGCCGCACAGGCGACGCTGAAACAGGCACAATGGCAACTGGCGCAAACGGAAATTCGCGCCCCGGTGAGTGGATGGGTGACTAACCTTACTACCCGCATCGGCGATTACGCTGATACCGGGAAACCGCTGTTTGCCCTTGTCGACAGCAACTCGTTTTACGTCATTGGTTATTTTGAAGAAACCAAGTTGCGCCATATCCGCGAAGGTGCACCAGCACAAATTACCCTCTATAGTGATAACAAAACGTTACAGGGTCACGTTTCCAGTATCGGTCGGGCGATTTATGATCAGAGCGTTGAAAGTGACTCAAGCCTTATTCCGGATGTGAAACCTAACGTCCCCTGGGTTCGACTCGCCCAACGCGTTCCCGTCCGCTTTGCGCTGGATAAAGTCCCAGGCGATGTCACGCTGGTGTCGGGCACCACCTGTAGCATTGCCGTAGGTCAATAATGAACGCATCGTCATGGTCCTTGCGCAATTTGCCCTGGTTCAGGGCCACGCTGGCGCAATGGCGTTATGCGTTACGCAATACCATTGCCATGTGTCTGGCGCTGACGGTTGCCTATTATTTAAATCTGGATGAACCCTATTGGGCGATGACCTCGGCTGCAGTGGTTAGCTTTCCCACCGTTGGCGGTGTTATCAGCAAAAGCCTCGGACGCATCGCTGGCAGTTTGCTCGGAGCCATTGCGGCACTGCTTCTTGCCGGACATACACTTAATGAGCCGTGGTTTTTTCTATTGAGCATGGCGGCGTGGCTTGGCTTTTGTACCTGGGCCTGTGCGCACTTCACGAATAATGTCGCGTATGCATTTCAACTGGCGGGCTACACGGCTGCCATCATCGCCTTTCCGATGGTTAATATTACTGAGGCCAGCCAGCTGTGGGATATCGCTCAGGCGCGCGTTTGCGAGGTGATTGTCGGTATTTTGTGCGGCGGCATGATGATGATGATCCTGCCTAGCAGTTCCGATGCTACAGCCCTTTTAACCGCATTGAAAAACATGCACGCCCGACTACTTGAACATGCCAGTTTACTCTGGCAGCCTGAAACAACCGATGCCATTCGTGCAGCACATGAAGGGGTGATTGGGCAGATACTGACCATGAATTTGCTGCGTATCCAGGCTTTCTGGAGCCACTATCGTTTTCGCCAGCAAAACGCGCGCCTTAATGCGCTGCTCCACCAGCAATTACGTATGACCAGTGTCATCTCCAGCCTGCGACGTATGTTGCTCAACTGGCCCTCACCGCCAGGTGCCACACGAGAAATTCTCGAACAGTTGCTGACGGCGCTCGCCAGTTCGCAAACAGATGTTTACACCGTCGCACGTATTATCGCCCCGCTACGCCCGACCAACGTCGCCGACTATCGGCACGTCGCCTTCTGGCAGCGACTACGTTATTTTTGCCGCCTTTATCTGCAAAGTAGTCAGGAATTACATCGTCTGCAAAGCGGTGTAGATGATCATACCAGACTCCCACGGACATCCGGCCTGGCTCGTCATACCGATAACGCCGAAGCTATGTGGAGCGGGCTGCGTACATTTTGTACGTTGATGATGATTGGCGCATGGAGTATTGCTTCGCAATGGGATGCCGGTGCCAATGCATTAACGCTGGCAGCAATTAGCTGCGTACTCTACTCCGCCGTCGCAGCACCGTTTAAGTCGTTGTCACTGCTGATGCGCACGCTGGTGTTACTTTCGCTATTCAGCTTTGTGGTCAAATTTGGTCTGATGGTCCAGATTAGCGATCTGTGGCAATTTTTACTGTTTCTCTTTCCACTGCTGGCGACAATGCAGCTTCTTAAATTGCAGATGCCCAAATTTGCCGCATTGTGGGGGCAACTGATTGTTTTTATGGGTTCTTTTATCGCTGTCACTAATCCCCCGGTGTATGATTTTGCTGATTTTCTTAACGATAATCTGGCAAAAATCGTTGGCGTCGCGTTGGCGTGGTTAGCGTTCGCGATTCTGCGTCCAGGATCGGATGCTCGCAAAAGCCGCCGCCATATTCGCGCGCTGCGCCGGGATTTTGTCGATCAACTAAGCCGCCATCCAACACTGAGTGAAAGCGAATTTGAATCGCTCACTTATCATCACGTCAGTCAGTTGAGTAACAGCCAGGATGCGCTGGCTCGCCGTTGGTTATTACGCTGGGGTGTAGTGCTGCTGAACTGTTCTCATGTTGTCTGGCAATTACGCGACTGGGAATCGCGTTCCGATCCGTTATCGCGAGTACGGGATAACTGTATTTCACTGTTGCGGGGAGTGATGAGTGAGCGTGGCGTTCAGCAAAAATCACTGGCGGCCACACTTGAAGAATTACAGCGGATTTGCGACAGCCTTGCCCGTCATCATCAACCTGCCGCCCGTGAGCTGGCGGCAATTGTCTGGCGGCTGTACTGCTCGCTTTCGCAACTTGAGCAAGCACCACCGCAAGGTACGCTGGCCTCTTAATTACTTAATTACACCACAGGCATAGCGTTCACCGCCACCGCCCAGCGGTTTAGGTTGATCGGACATATTATCGCCGCCAACGTGGACCATCAGCGCTTTGTCTTTGATTTCATCCAGTGATTTCAGACGAGGCGCGATGACGGCATTGGTAGCTTTGCCGTCATTATTGACGACCAGTGCAGGCAGATCGCCTAAATGCCCGGCACCTTCTGGCCCTTCATGTTTACCGGTATTTTGTGGATCAAGATGCCCGCCTGCGGATTCCGCGGCGCTGGCTTTGCCATCTTTGGTGGCTGGCTGGCAGCTTCCTTTGGCATGAATATGGAAGCCATGTTCACCGGGGGGTAATGCTTTCAGATCGGGCGAAAACTCCAGACCTTTATCGGTTTCAGTAATGGTGACGCTACCAATTGACTGCCCAACCCCTTGCGACGTGACGAGGTTCATCTCGACTTTTTCACTGGCAGCTTGTGCGCCGGTCGCAACAACCAGCGCCAGAATGGCCAGACTAAAACGTTTCATAGGACCTCCGTTCATTGTGCATTCCTGAATAAGTGTAAACCAGTGACACATTTTTGAACGGCGGCTATTCCTAAAAGTGCTTACGGTACGTCGTACCCCAGTGCCGCTTTACGGATACGAAACCATTGTTGACGGGTCATTTTCAGTGTTTCTGCTTCGACAGCTGCCCGTACGCGCTCAATTTTACCTGAGCCGATAATTGGCAGCGGCTGCGACGGTAAACGTAATACCCAGGCGTAAACCACCTGTTCAATCGAGCCCGCGTTTAACTCCTCCGCCACCACAGCCAGTTCATCACGCAGCGGCTGGAAATAATCATCATTAAACAGACGACCACCACCAAGGCAGGACCACGCCATCGGACGAACACGCAGTTGTTGCAGTTGGTCGAGCGTGCCATCCAGCAGTAACGGCTGATGTACCGGGGATATTTCCACCTGATTAGTGGCAAGGGTAAACGGCAGACGTGATTGCAACAGGGCAAATTGCGCAGGCGTAAAGTTCGATACGCCAAAATGACGCACTTTGCCGCTCTGATGCAGATGTTTGAACGCGTCCGCCACTTCATCGGCATCCATTAACGGGTCCGGGCGGTGGATTAACAGCAGATCCAGATGATCGGTCGCAAGATTAATTAGCGACTGTTCGGCGCTCTTAATGATGTGATCGCGGTCAGTGATGTAATGACCAATGACGTTTTCTTCACGCGCGGTCGTCGCGATACCGCATTTACTGACGATTTCCATCCGCTCACGCAGGTGAGGTGCCAGTTTCAGCGCCTCGCCAAACGCCGCTTCGCACTGATAGCCACCATAAATATCAGCATGGTCCACGGTGGTCACGCCGAGATCCAGATGCTCTTCAATAAAACTGACCAGCTGGCGGGCGGACATATTCCAGTCCATCAATCGCCAGTAGCCCATCACAAAACGGGAAAACTCCGGGCCTTGCGGCGCAATAGTAATACGCTGAACCATATTCGCTTCCTCTTATCAGATATGAGAGGAGTATACGCAAGATTAGGCTCAAAAGAGTGATGGTTGCTCCGGTTCGTCTGATGACGCTGGCTTATTTGCACGTAATTTGCGCATTAATCGCTGCCGACAAAGGCGCAGCACCTCTTGTTTTTCGCCATCGCTCATTTTATTCCAGTTAAAACGCTCATCCCGGCTTCGAAAACAGCCGCGACAAAACCCGCGTTCGTCAGACTGGCAAATTCCCCGGCACGGGCTCTGGACGGGAAAGAACTCTAATTGCTCCGCCACTTAGCCCTCCTCAGATAAGATTATTACCATTATTGAAGCTGTTAATGTCCAAAGTAGCAACTTTGCTTGCACTAGACCGACTGGTCTACTATACTCCAACACATGAACAAACACACCGAACATGATACTCGCGAACATCTCCTGGCGACGGGCGAGCAACTTTGCCTGCAACGTGGATTCACCGGGATGGGGCTAAGCGAATTACTAAAAACCGCTGAAGTGCCGAAAGGGTCCTTCTATCACTACTTTCGCTCTAAAGAGGCGTTTGGCGTTGCCATGCTTGAGCGCCATTATGCCGCATATCACCAGCGACTGACTGAGTTGCTGCAATCCGGCGAAGGTAACTACCGCGACCGCATACTGGCTTATTACCAGCAAACACTGAACCAGTTTTGCCAACATGGAACCATCAGTGGTTGCCTGACAGTAAAACTCTCTGCCGAAGTGTGCGATCTTTCAGAAGATATGCGTAGCGCGATGGATAAAGGCGCTCGCGGCGTGATCGCCCTGCTCTCGCAGGCTCTGGAAAATGGCCGTGAGAACCACTGTTTAACCTTTTGTGGCGAACCGCTGCAACAGGCACAAGTGCTTTACGCACTATGGCTGGGTGCGAATCTGCAGGCCAAAATTTCGCGCAGTTTCGAGCCGCTGGAAAACGCGCTGGCACATGTAAAAAACATTATTGCGACGCCTGCCGTTTAGCAGGCATTTTTTATCACCAGACGACCGGGAGCCTTTATGTCATCTGAAAAACTGTATTCCCCACTGAAAGTGGGCGCAATAACTGCGGCAAACCGTATTTTTATGGCACCGCTGACGCGTCTGCGCAGTATTGAACCGGGTGACATCCCTACCCCGTTGATGGCGGAATACTATCGCCAACGTGCCAGTGCCGGTTTGATTATTAGCGAAGCCACGCAAATTTCTGCCCAGGCAAAAGGGTATGCTGGTGCACCTGGCATCCATAGTCCGGAACAAATTGCCGCATGGAAAAAAATTACCGCTGGCGTTCATGCTGAAAATGGGCATATGGCCGTACAGCTGTGGCACACCGGACGCATTTCTCACGCCAGCCTGCAACCTGGCGGTCAGGCACCGGTAGCGCCTTCAGCACTTAGCGCGGGAACACGTACTTCTCTGCGCGATGAAAATGGTCAGGCGATCCGTGTTGAAACATCCATGCCGCGTGCGCTTGAACTGGAAGAGATTCCAGGTATCGTCAATGATTTCCGTCAGGCCATTGCTAACGCGCGTGAAGCCGGTTTTGATCTGGTAGAGCTCCACTCTGCTCACGGTTATTTGCTGCATCAGTTCCTTTCCCCTTCTTCAAACCATCGTACCGATCAGTACGGCGGCAGCGTGGAAAATCGCGCACGTTTGGTACTGGAAGTGGTCGATGCCGGGATTGAAGAATGGGGTGCCGATCGCATTGGCATTCGCGTTTCGCCAATCGGTACTTTCCAGAACACGGATAACGGCCCGAATGAAGAAGCCGATGCACTGTATCTGATTGAACAACTGGGTAAACGCGGCATTGCTTATCTGCATATGTCAGAACCAGATTGGGCGGGGGGTGAACCGTATACTGATGCGTTCCGCGAAAAAGTACGCGCCCGTTTCCACGGTCCGATTATCGGCGCAGGTGCATACACGGTAGAAAAAGCCGAAACGCTGATTGGCAAAGGGTTAATTGATGCGGTGGCATTTGGTCGTGACTGGATTGCGAACCCGGATCTGGTCGCCCGCTTGCAGCGCAGAGCTGAGCTTAACCCACAACGTGCCGAAAGTTTCTACGGTGGCGGCGCGGAAGGCTATACCGATTACCCGACGTTGTAATCCAACATTGCGAGCGGCGTAAAGCCGCCGCTATACTAAAACAACATTTTGAATCTGTTAGCCATTTTGAGGATAAAAAGATGCGTCTTCTTCATACCATGCTGCGCGTTGGCGATTTGCAACGCTCCATCGATTTTTATACCAAAGTTCTGGGCATGAAACTGCTGCGTACCAGCGAAAACCCGGAATACAAATACTCACTGGCGTTTGTTGGCTACGGCCCGGAAACCGAAGAAGCGGTGATTGAACTGACCTACAACTGGGGCGTGGATAAATACGAACTCGGCACTGCTTATGGTCACATCGCGCTTAGCGTAGATAATGCCGCTGAAGCGTGCGAAAAAATCCGTCAAAACGGGGGTAACGTGACCCGTGAAGCGGGTCCGGTAAAAGGCGGTACTACGGTTATCGCGTTTGTGGAAGATCCGGACGGTTACAAAATTGAGTTAATCGAAGAGAAAGACGCCGGTCGCGGTCTGGGCAACTAATCTCCTGCCGGGCGTGAACTCCTCGCGCCCGCATCTTTACTGCATCGACAAGTAATATTTGTCATAATGCGCGCTGCAATTTATCCGTATTAAGAGAATCAGATGTCCGATAACGCTCAACTTACCGGTCTGTGCGACCGTTTTCGTGGTTTTTATCCTGTTGTGATCGATGTTGAAACAGCCGGATTTAACGCCAAAACCGATGCGCTGCTTGAGATTGCCGCCATCACCCTGAAAATGGATGAACAAGGCTGGCTGATGCCGGACACCACATTACATTTCCACGTCGAACCATTTGTCGGCGCAAATTTGCAACCAGAAGCCCTTGCCTTCAACGGCATTGACCCGAACGATCCCGATCGCGGCGCGGTCAGCGAATACGAGGCGCTGCACGAAATTTTTAAAGTTGTACGTAAAGGTATTAAAGCGAGCGGCTGTAACCGCGCCATTATGGTGGCGCACAACGCCAATTTCGATCACAGCTTTATGATGGCCGCCGCAGAACGCGCCTCACTGAAACGTAACCCGTTCCACCCTTTCGCCACTTTTGACACTGCTGCACTGGCCGGGCTGGCACTCGGACAAACCGTATTGTCAAAGGCTTGCCAGACCGCTGGCATGGACTTCGACAGCACCCAGGCGCACTCCGCGCTGTACGACACCGAACGCACTGCGGTGCTGTTTTGTGAAATCGTCAACCGCTGGAAACGTCTGGGAGGCTGGCCGCTACCTGCCGCCGAAGAGGTGTAATCGAGTCGATGCCTGATGACATGCAATGATTCAGGCATCTATAGTGAGGCTATTCCACGCATCATGCATGATATTCACGGGGAATAGCGTTAATGGCAGATAATCCAAACCCTTCATCGCCCCTGCCGGACGTGTTTTCACCGGCGACCCGCGACTGGTTTCTTCGCGCCTTTAAACAGCCGACCGCTGTCCAGTCGCAAACCTGGCATGTGGCGGCGCGAGGCGAACATGCGCTGGTGATTGCACCGACCGGCTCCGGGAAAACGCTGGCAGCATTTCTCTACGCCCTCGATCGGCTCTTCCGCGAAGGCGGCGAAGATACCCGCGAGGCGCATAAGCGTAAAACCTCACGCATTCTCTATATTTCACCGATAAAAGCCCTGGGCACCGACGTTCAGCGCAACTTGCAGATCCCGTTACAGGGTATTGCCGATGAACGGCGGCGGCGCGGCGAAACGGAAGTCAATCTTCGCGTGGGGATCCGTACTGGCGATACGCCTGCACAGGAACGCAGCAAACTCACCCGTAATCCGCCGGATATTCTGATCACCACACCCGAATCACTCTATCTGATGCTGACCTCCCGCGCGCGCGAAACGCTACGCGGCGTCGAAACGGTAATTATTGATGAAGTCCACGCGGTAGCGGGCAGTAAACGTGGTGCGCATCTGGCGTTAAGTCTGGAGCGGCTCGATGCGCTGCTCCACACCTCAGCACAGCGAATTGGCCTTTCTGCCACTGTGCGCTCAGCCAGCGATGTGGCAGCATTTCTTGGCGGCGATCGCCCGGTTACGGTAGTCAACCCGCCCGCAATGCGCCATCCGCAGATACGGATTGTCGTACCGGTCGCCAATATGGATGATGTCTCATCGGTCGCCAGCGGCACTAGCGAAGACAGCCATGCCGGCCGGGAAGGCTCCATCTGGCCATATATTGAAACGGGTATCCTTGATGAAGTGTTGCGCCATCGCTCGACCATTGTCTTTACTAATTCGCGGGGGCTGGCGGAAAAACTGACGGCACGATTAAATGAGCTTTACTCCGCACGCTTACAGCGTTCCCCGTCTATCGCCGTTGATGCGGCCCATTTCGAGTCGACCTCCGGCGCAACCTCTAACCGTGTACAAAGTAGCGACATTTTTATTGCCCGCTCACACCACGGCTCCGTCTCTAAAGAACAACGAGCAATAACCGAACAGGCGCTGAAATCGGGTGAATTACGCTGCGTGGTCGCAACTTCCAGTCTCGAACTGGGGATTGATATGGGCGCTGTGGATCTGGTGATTCAGGTGGCAACGCCGCTTTCTGTTGCCAGTGGGTTACAACGCATTGGACGTGCCGGACACCAGGTAGGTGGTATCTCCAAAGGGCTTTTTTTCCCCCGAACCAGGCGTGACTTAGTCGATTCCGCAGTCATTGTAGAGTGTATGTTCGCAGGCAGGCTGGAAAACCTGATACCACCGCATAATCCACTCGACGTCCTTGCGCAGCAAACCGTTGCCGCCGCGGCGATGGATGCATTACAGGTAGACGAATGGTACTCCCGCGTACGCCGTGCCGCACCGTGGAAAGATCTGACAAGACGTGTTTTTGACGCCACGCTGGATATGCTTTCCGGGCGCTATCCCTCTGGCGATTTTTCTGCTTTTCGCCCCAAACTGGTCTGGAACAGGGAGACCGGGATATTGACCGCCCGACCTGGCGCTCAGCTGTTGGCGGTTACCAGCGGCGGCACCATTCCGGATCGTGGCATGTATAGCGTGTTATTACCCGAAGGGGAAGAACAGGCCGGTTCGCGACGGGTGGGTGAACTGGATGAGGAGATGGTATATGAGTCACGGGTGAACGATATTATCACTCTCGGCGCAACCTCATGGCGGATCCAGCAAATCACCCGCGATCAGGTGATTGTGACTCCTGCTCCGGGTCGTTCTGCCCGGCTCCCCTTCTGGCGTGGTGAAGGTAACGGACGTCCGGCTGAATTAGGCGAGATGATCGGCGATTTTCTTCATTTACTGGCGGATGGAGCGTTCTTTTCCGGGACTATTCCCCCGTGGCTGGCTGAAGAAAATACGATCGCCAATATTCAGGGGTTGATTGACGAGCAGCGCAACGCGACGGGCATCGTTCCGGGGAGTCGTCATCTGGTCCTCGAACGGTGCCGTGATGAAATTGGCGACTGGCGTATTATTTTGCACTCTCCCTATGGAAGACGGGTGCATGAACCCTGGGCGCTGGCGATTGCCGGGCGAATACATGCGCTATGGGGCGCTGATGCATCTGTGGTCGCCAGTGATGACGGCATTGTTGCGCGCATTCCTGACACTGATGGTAAATTGCCCGACGCCGCGATTTTTTTGTTTGAACCAGAAAAGTTGCTGCAAATTGTCCGCGAGGCGGTAGGCAGTTCGGCACTTTTCGCCGCCCGTTTTCGCGAATGCGCCGCGCGGGCATTATTAATGCCGGGCCGCACGCCGGGCCATCGCACCCCGCTCTGGCAACAACGGCTGCGCGCCAGTCAGTTGCTGGAAATCGCTCAGGGATATCCGGATTTTCCGGTCATTCTCGAAACCCTACGCGAATGTCTGCAAGATGTTTATGATCTTCCCGCACTGGAACGTTTGATGCGTCGCCTGAACGGTGGCGAAATTCAAATATCCGATGTAACGACTACTACGCCCTCGCCTTTCGCCACAAGTTTATTGTTCGGCTATGTCGCGGAATTTATGTACCAGAGCGACGCCCCGCTGGCAGAGCGCCGGGCATCCGTACTGTCGCTGGACAGCGAGTTACTGCGCAATCTACTCGGACAGGTCGATCCGGGGGAATTACTCGACCCGCAGGTCATTCGCCAGGTGGAAGAAGAGTTGCAACGACTGGCTCCTGGCAGAAGAGCGAAAGGTGAAGAAGGATTGTTCGACCTGCTGCGCGAACTGGGGCCAATGACCGTCGAAGACCTGGCGCAACGGCATACAGGCAGCAGTGAAGAGATTGCGTCGTATCTGGAAAATCTTCTTACAGTAAAACGCATCTTCCCGACGATGATTAGCGGACAGGAGCGTCTTGCCTGTATGGATGATGCCGCCAGGCTGCGCGATGCCCTCGGCGTACAACTACCAGAGTCTCTGCCAGAGATTTATTTGCATAGAGTCAGTTACCCGCTTCGCGACCTCTTTCTGCGCTATCTCCGGGCTCATGCTCTGGTCACGGCTGAACAACTGGCTCATGAGTTTAGTCTCGGTATTGCCATTGTCGAAGAGCAGCTTCAGCAACTGCGCGAACAGGGTCTGGTGATGAATCTGCAACAAGACATCTGGGTGAGCGATGAAGTATTTCGTCGTCTGCGTTTGCGCTCGCTGCAAGCCGCCAGAGAAGCGACGCGTCCCGTTGCAGCCACGACCTATGCGCGATTGCTGCTGGAACGTCAGGGCGTATTACCCGCCACCGATGGTAGCCCGGCGCTCTTTGCCTCAACATCGCCAGGCGTTTATGAGGGCGTGGATGGCGTGATGCGGGTGATCGAACAGCTTGCCGGAGTCGGTTTACCCGCCTCACTCTGGGAAAGCCAGATCCTGCCTGCCCGCGTACGCGACTATTCGCCAGAAATGCTCGATGAATTACTGGCAACCGGAGTGGTTATCTGGTCGGGACAAAAAAAGCTGGGTGAAGATGACGGCCTGGTGGCACTGCATCTACAGGAATATGCCGCAGAATCGTTCACTCCCGCCGAAGCGGATCAGGCGAATCGTTCGGCGCTGCAGCAAGCGATAGTCGCTGTTCTGGCTGACGGAGGAGCCTGGTTTGCACAACAAATCAGCCAACGGATACGCGACAAAATCGGCGAATCGGTTGATCCCTCGGCACTGCAAGAGGCGTTATGGGCGCTGGTCTGGCAAGGCGTCATCACCAGCGATATTTGGGCACCGTTACGCGCCCTCACCCGCAGCAGTTCCAACGCACGCACCTCAACTCGCCGCAGTCACCGGGCTCGTCGTGGGCGTCCTGTCTATGCACAACCCGTCTCGCCGCGGGTATCTTACAACACACCAAATCTGGCTGGACGCTGGTCGTTATTGCAGGTGGAGCCACTAAACGATACCGAAAGGATGCTGGCGCTGGCGGAAAATATGCTCGACCGCTACGGCATCATCAGTCGTCAGGCGGTGATAGCCGAAAATATCCCTGGCGGGTTTCCATCGATGCAAACGCTTTGTCGAAGTATGGAAGATTCCGGGCGAATTATGCGAGGTCGTTTTGTAGAAGGTCTGGGTGGCGCGCAATTCGCTGAACGTCTGACTATTGACCGCTTGCGCGACCTGTCGACACAAGCCGCGCAAACGCGCCACTATACACCAGTGGCGCTCTCCGCCAACGATCCGGCTAATGTGTGGGGAAATCTTCTGCCCTGGCCTGCACATCCGGCAACGCTGGTACCAACGCGTCGGGCGGGTGCGCTGGTGGTCGTTTCTGGCGGCAAATTGTTACTCTATCTGGCGCAAGGTGGCAAAAAAATGCTGGTCTGGCAGGAAAAAGAGGAATTACTCGCCCCAGAGGTTTTCCACGCGCTGACTACCGCACTGCGTCGCGAACCACGGCTGCGCTTTACGCTAACAGAAGTGAATGATCTACCGGTCCGGCAAACGCCGATGTTTACGCTGCTGCGTGAGGCGGGATTTTCAAGTTCGCCACAAGGGCTGGATTGGGGATAGAGAAAGGACTGACGGATGCCCGTTCGCATCCGTCAGTATTGCAGGACGGATTATTCCGCGTCCGGCTCTTCAGACTTGTATTTAGCGGCAGTTTCTTTGATCAGCTGCTGCAGTTCACCACGCTGATACATTTCGATCACGATATCACAACCGCCTACCAGCTCGCCGTCAACCCACAGTTGCGGGAAGGTCGGCCAGTTAGCATATTTCGGCAGTTCCGCACGAATGTCCGGATTCTGCAGAATATCAACATAGGCAAAACGTTCGCCACATGCGGCAAGCGCCTGGACTGCCTGGGCAGAGAAACCGCAGCTCGGCAGTTTCGGTGAACCTTTCATGTACAGCAGGATCGGGTTTTCAGCAATCTGGCGTTGGATTTTTTCGATAGTGGTGCTCATTGTCTTGCTTCCTCAAACTTCTTTACGGCAGTAATCTGACATTGTAGCGGGTCAGTGCGGCATCGGAAAATAACATTTTCATCACGCTTTTGCTATTTTATCCCTTTGCTCTATTTGTTGCATTTCAAATGTTCGTTTCTTCCCTGATGCACGGCAAACTGGCGTATTTATGACCATTTTTAGCTTTCACTGCTGCATTTTTTTGCGCTCGCCAACGAAACGTATTTTTTAACAATAAAAGCTATTAACTTTCTCTTCTTCTATGCATTAGAATCATCAAGTTTTGTAAATCAGACGCAGGCATGATAGACCTGCCTTAACAGAGGGACGCTCAGTGGCGCGGATAAACCGTATTTCGATCACGCTCTGTGCTTTACTTTTTACCACCCTGCCTTTAACGCCTATGGCCCATGCTTCAAAGCAAGCCAGGGAGAGTTCTGCTACCACTCATATCACCAAAAAAGCAGATAAAAAGAAAAGCACGGCAACCACCAAAAAGACCCAGAAAGCCAGCCAGAAAACAGCGAAAAAAGCCGCCAGTAAAAGTACGACCAAAAGCAAAACCGCTTCTTCCGTTAAAAAATCTTCCATTACCGCTTCTAAAAACGCCAAAACTCGCAGCAAACATACCGTCAATAAAACGGCCTCAGCCAGCTTTACCGAAAAGTGTACCAAACGTAAGGGCTATAAATCGCATTGTGTGAAAGTCAAAAATGCAGCGTCAGGAACCCTTGCCGACGCACACAAAGCGAAGGTGCAAAAAGCCACAAAAGTGGCAATGAATAAACTGATGCAGCAAATTGGTAAGCCATATCGTTGGGGTGGCAGCTCACCGCGTACCGGTTTTGATTGCAGCGGCCTGGTTTATTACGCTTATAAAGATTTGGTGAAAATTCGTATTCCGCGTACGGCGAATGAAATGTATCACCTGCGTGATGCAGCGCCAATCGAACGTAGTGAACTGAAAAACGGCGACCTGGTCTTTTTCCGTACTCAGGGACGCGGTACAGCCGATCATGTCGGCGTATATGTCGGCAACGGCAAGTTTATTCAGTCACCGCGTACGGGTCAGGAAATTCAAATCACTTCTCTCAGTGAAGACTACTGGCAGCGCCACTATGTTGGCGCTCGCCGGGTAATGACCCCAAAAACACTTCGCTAAAACTTTACCCTGTTGTTACGGCAACAGGGTAAGTTCATCTTTTGTCTCACCTTTTAATTTGCTACCCTATCCATACGCACAATAAGGCTATTGTACGTATGCAAATTAATAATAAAGGAGAGTAGCAATGTCATTCGAATTACCTGCACTACCATATGCTAAAGATGCTCTGGCACCGCACATTTCTGCGGAAACTATCGAGTATCACTACGGCAAGCATCATCAGACTTATGTCACTAACCTGAACAACCTGATTAAAGGTACCGCGTTTGAAGGTAAATCACTGGAAGAGATTATTCGCAGCTCTGAAGGTGGCGTATTCAACAACGCAGCTCAGGTCTGGAACCATACTTTCTACTGGAACTGCCTGGCACCGAACGCCGGTGGCGAACCGACTGGAAAAGTCGCTGAAGCTATCGCCGCATCTTTTGGCAGCTTTGCCGATTTCAAAGCTCAGTTTACTGATGCAGCGATCAAAAACTTTGGTTCTGGCTGGACCTGGCTGGTGAAAAACAGCGATGGCAAACTGGCTATCGTTTCAACCTCTAACGCGGGTACTCCACTGACCACCGATGCGACTCCGCTGCTGACCGTTGATGTCTGGGAACACGCATATTACATCGATTATCGCAATGCACGTCCTGGCTATCTGGAGCACTTCTGGGCGCTGGTGAACTGGGAATTCGTAGCGAAAAATCTCGCTGCATAATAACTGATGGCAAATGCAGCATTGCCTGATGCGCTTCGCTTACCATGCCAACGCGGATGAGGCGTTAACAGCGCATTCGGCAAGATAAATCGCACGTTGTCAGCAACTGTAACGCAGAAGGTTATCCTTCTGCGTTTTTGTTTAATTAGCTGTTAGCAACGCAAACTGTTTCAGGTTGTTTTCTGGCTGACATAAACACCAGCAATAATGCCAGTCCCGCGACAATCGCCCCCATCACCGGCACAAAGCTGTATCCCAGCCCAGCGGAAATTACCGCACCACCAGCGGCTGCTCCCAGCGCATTTCCAAGATTAAAGGCACCAATATTGACTGATGAAGACAGACCTGGCGCTTCACTGGCGACACGCATCACGCGCATCTGTAACGGCGGTACGACCGCAAAGGTTGCAGCGCCCCACACCACCATGCTAATAGCTGCGCCGAACTCATTGCGGGCCAGGAACGGGATTGCCAGCATAATCACCATCAGCAGCAACAAAAAGCCTTTCAACGTGCCGTTAACTGAACGATCTGCCAGTTTGCCGCCGAGATAGTTACCGATAGAGAATCCGACACCAATCAGCACCAGCATTGCCGTGACGAACACCGGTGTTGCGTGGGTAATACTTTGCAGTACCGGAGAGATATAGGTGTAGAGAGTAAACATTGCACCAGCTCCCAGTACCGTCGTCAGCAATGCAGACAGCACCTGCGGACGCATTAATACCGCCAGCTCTTTTTTCACTTCAGGTCGTGCCCCTGCACCACCTTTAGGTAATGAGAAGAACAGACTTACCATTGAAATCACTCCCAGCCCCGCCGTTGCCAGAAATGACATCCGCCAGCCGATGGTTTCACCCAACCAGGTCGCCGCCGGCACGCCACCGATATTTGCCAGGGTTAACCCCATAAACATAGTGGCAACTGCGCTGGCCTGTTTATGTTTTGGCACCACGCTTGCAGCCACGACTGAACCCAAACCAAAAAATGCTCCATGATTCAGGCTGGTCAAAATGCGTGAAAGCATCAGGGTCATATAATCCGGCGCGATGGCGGAAAGTACGTTGCCGAGCGTGAAAATTGCCATCAGGAAAATCAACGCACTGCGGCGGGCACGATGAGAAAGTAGAAGCGTCATCAGCGGCGCGCCAACCATTACGCCAACTGCATAGGCACTGATTAACATTCCGGCAGCGGGAATCGAGACATCCACACCGCGCGCAATGACGGGCAACAAGCCCATTGGCGAGAACTCCGTTGTCCCGATACCAAACGCGCCAATCGCCAGCGCCAGCAACGGATAGTTAATTTTCATGCCTTATCTCCACCTCTTCGCGTCATTACGCGATATTCATTAAAGTGGCGAAAGCATGCAGCAATCACAAAAAAATGAAAATAACAAAAAGAGAAAACACTTTTGCCATTTTGCTAACAAACAGGAAGGAGATGCGAGGGAGAACGCGCTCCCTCGAGAGGAAATCAGTGCAGCGCGGCAGTCAAACCCACGGCTACGATCAAACCGAGGACGATAATCGTTGTTACCAGTGAAAATTTAAGGTCGGTGCTCATCAAGTTTTCTCCTTTTTTATTACCACACAAAAAGTGATATTACGCATTTTTACACACTGTGATGAAAAAATCTCCCGTCATTTATAATGATAAGTGTTTTTACCACTTCCCCTTTTCGTCAAGATCGGCCAAAATTCCACGCTTACACTATTTGCGTACTGGCCATTGACCCCTTCCTGACGCTCCGTGTCGTTTTTCCGGCGTACCGCAACACTTTTGTTGTGCGTAAGGTGTGTAAAGGCAAACGTTTACCTTGCGATTTTGCAGGAGCTGAAGTTAGGGTCTGGAGTGAAATGGAATGGCAACAATAAAAGATGTAGCGAAACGAGCAAACGTTTCCACTACAACTGTGTCACACGTGATCAACAAAACACGTTTCGTCGCTGAAGAAACGCGCAACGCCGTGTGGGCAGCGATTAAAGAATTACACTACTCCCCTAGCGCGGTGGCGCGTAGCCTGAAGGTTAACCACACCAAGTCTATCGGTTTGCTGGCGACCAGCAGCGAAGCGGCCTATTTTGCCGAGATCATTGAAGCAGTTGAAAAAAATTGCTTCCAGAAAGGTTACACCCTGATTCTGGGCAATGCGTGGAATAATCTTGAGAAACAGCGGGCTTATCTGTCGATGATGGCGCAAAAACGCGTCGATGGTCTGCTGGTAATGTGTTCTGAGTACCCAGAGCCGTTGCTGGCGATGCTGGAAGAGTATCGCCATATCCCAATGGTGGTGATGGACTGGGGTGAAGCAAAAGCTGACTTCACCGATGCGGTCATTGATAACGCGTTCGAAGGCGGCTACATGGCCGGGCGTTATCTGATAGAACGCGGCCATCGCGAAATCGGCGTTATCCCCGGCCCGCTGGAACGTAACACCGGCGCAGGCCGCCTTGCCGGTTTTATGAAGGCGATGGAAGAAGCGATGATCAAGGTGCCGGAAAGCTGGATTGTGCAGGGTGATTTTGAACCTGAATCCGGTTATCGCGCCATGCAGCAAATCCTGTCGCAGCCGCATCGCCCTACTGCCGTCTTCTGTGGTGGCGATATCATGGCAATGGGCGCACTTTGTGCTGCTGATGAAATGGGGCTGCGCGTCCCGCAGGATGTTTCGCTGATCGGTTATGATAACGTGCGCAACGCCCGCTATTTTACGCCGGCGCTGACCACGATCCATCAGCCAAAAGACTCGCTGGGTGAAACAGCGTTCAACATGCTGTTGGATCGTATCGTCAACAAACGTGAAGAACCGCAGTCCATTGAAGTGCATCCGCGCTTGATTGAACGCCGCTCCGTGGCTGACGGCCCGTTCCGCGACTATCGTCGTTAATCACCCGTTGCGGGAGTCTCTTCCGGCTCCCGCAGCCACTCCTTATTCAGCGTCTCACTATCGCCGAGATACTCAAGCAACCAGGTTAACGCAGGCGACATATCATTTTGCTGCCATGTCAGACAACATGCCGAATCCGGAAAGGGGTTTTCCAGTTCTAATGCTACCCACTTCCCCTCATTAAGCCACGGTTTGGCGAAATGTGTTGGCACCATCCCTATGCATAATCCTGCCGAGATACAGGTTGCCGATGATTCCCAGTCAGGCACGACAAGTCTTTTTTGGTTATCCAGCAACCAGGTAATACGCTTAGGTAGCGTTCGCGAGGTGTCTTCGCGCACCAACGACGGCCAGTTGCGCAACGTATCATCGCTGAACGGGCCATCCATCAACGCCAGCGGGTGATGGCTGGCAACAACGCAACTCCAGCTTAGCATCCCCATATCCCGGAAGGCATAACGACCGCCTACCGGAATCGCGCGTGTTGCGCCAATCGCCAGTTCCACGCGCCCGTCGGAAAGCGCATCCCAGACACCGTTGAACACTTCCTGAAAGACAAGAAGTTCGACATCATCAAAATGGCGATAAAAATCAACGATCATCTGCCGTGTACGTTCTGGCCTGACAATATTATCCACTGCAATAGCTAACTGACCACGCCAGCCGTTCGCTATCTGCTGACATTGCTGGCGGGTGATCTGCATTTTTTTGACAACAGAGCGACCTTCTTTGAGAAACCACGCCCCGGCAGCGGTCAGTTCCACATCACGGTGACGTCGTTCAAACAGCGGCACCGCCAGCCACTCTTCCAGCTGACGTACGGTATAGCTGACCGCAGAAGGAACGCGATGCAACTCCTGGGCTGCGGCACTAAAACTACCATTACGCGCTACCGCATCAACAACTTCGAGTGAATATTCTGACCACATAGTCTGCCTGCAAAATTTTTGAAACCAGTCATCAAATATTACCGTTTCACAACACTAATTTCACTCCCTACACTTTGCGGCGGTGTTTAATTGAGAGATTTAGAGAATATACATGCAACCTGGGAAAAGATTTTTAGTCTGGCTGGCGGGTTTGAGCGTACTCGGTTTTCTGGCAACCGATATGTATCTGCCTGCTTTCGCCGCCATACAGGCCGATCTGCAAACGCCTGCGTCTGCTGTTAGTGCCAGCCTTAGTCTGTTCCTTGCCGGTTTTGCCGCAGCCCAGCTTCTGTGGGGGCCGCTTTCCGACCGTTATGGTCGTAAACCGGTATTATTAATCGGCCTGACAATTTTTGCGTTAGGTAGTCTGGGGATGCTGTGGGTAGAAAACGCCGCTATGCTGCTGGTATTGCGTTTTGTACAAGCTGTGGGTGTCTGCGCCGCGGCGGTTATCTGGCAAGCGTTAGTGACGGATTATTATCCTTCACAGAAAGTTAACCGAATTTTTGCGACCATCATGCCGCTGGTGGGTCTATCTCCGGCCCTGGCTCCTCTGTTAGGAAGCTGGCTGCTGGTCCATTTTTCCTGGCAGGCGATTTTCGCCACCCTTTTTGCCATTACCGTGGTGCTGATTCTGCCTATTTTCTGGCTCAAACCCACGACGAAGGCCCGTAACAATAGTCAGGATGGTCTGACCTTTACCGACCTGCTACGTTCTAAAACCTATCGCGGCAACGTGCTGATATACGCGGCCTGTTCAGCCAGTTTTTTTGCATGGCTGACCGGTTCACCGTTCATCCTTAGTGAAATGGGCTACAGCCCGGCAGTTATTGGTTTAAGTTATGTCCCGCAAACTATCGCGTTTCTGATTGGTGGTTATGGCTGTCGCGCCGCGCTGCAGAAATGGCAAGGCAAGCAGTTATTACCGTGGTTGCTGGTGCTGTTTGCTGTCAGCGTCATTGCGACCTGGGCTGCGGGCTTCATTAGCCATGTGTCGCTGGTCGAAATCCTGATCCCATTCTGTGTGATGGCGATTGCCAATGGCGCGATCTACCCTATTGTTGTCGCCCAGGCGCTGCGTCCCTTCCCACACGCAACTGGTCGCGCCGCAGCGTTGCAGAACACTCTACAACTGGGTCTGTGCTTCCTCGCAAGTCTGGTAGTTTCCTGGCTGATCAGTATCAGCACGCCATTGCTCACCACCACCAGCGTGATGTTATCAACAGTAGTGCTGGTCGCGCTGGGTTACATGATGCAACGTTGTGAAGAAGTTGGCTGCCAGAATCATGGCAATGCCGAAGTCGCTCATAGCGAATCACACTGATCTATATCGATATACTTATACTTAGGCTGCTAACAAAATTTTGTTGTATGATTGAAATTAGCGGCCTATACTAATTTCGAGTTGTTAAAGCTACGATAAATATTATGTTTTTACGGGGACAGGATCGTTCCCGACTCACTATGGATGGTCATTTCGGCAAGGGTTCCTCCTTTCCCTCTGTTCTACGTCGGATTATAGACTCGCGGTTTTTTCTGCGAGATTTCTCACAAAGCCCAAAAAGCGTCTACGCTGTTTTAAGGTTCTGATCACCGACCAGTGATGGAGAAACTATGAGTTCATCGTGTATAGAAGAAGTCAGTGTACCGGATGACAACTGGTACCGTATCGCCAACGAATTACTTAGCCGTGCCGGTATAGCCATTAACGGTTCTGCCCCGGCGGATATTCGTGTGAAAAACCCCGATTTTTTTAAACGCGTTCTGCAAGAAGGCTCTTTGGGGTTAGGCGAAAGTTATATGGATGGCTGGTGGGAATGTGACCGACTGGATATGTTTTTTAGCAAAGTCTTACGCGCAGGTCTCGAGAACCAACTCCCCCATCATTTCAAAGACACGCTGCGTATTGCCGGCGCTCGTCTCTTCAATCTGCAGAGTAAAAAACGTGCCTGGATAGTCGGCAAAGAGCATTATGATTTGGGTAATGACTTGTTCAGCCGCATGCTTGATCCCTTCATGCAATATTCCTGCGCTTACTGGAAAGATGCCGATAATCTGGAATCTGCCCAGCAGGCGAAGCTCAAAATGATTTGTGAAAAATTGCAGTTAAAACCAGGGATGCGCGTACTGGATATTGGCTGCGGCTGGGGCGGACTGGCGCACTACATGGCGTCTAATTATGACGTAAGCGTGGTTGGCGTCACCATTTCTGCCGAACAGCAAAAAATGGCTCAGGAACGCTGTGAAGGCCTGGATGTCACCATTTTGCTGCAAGATTATCGTGACCTGAACGACCAGTTTGATCGTATTGTTTCTGTGGGGATGTTCGAGCACGTCGGACCGAAAAATTACGATACCTATTTTGCGGTGGTGGATCGTAATTTGAAACCGGAAGGTATATTCCTGCTCCATACTATCGGTTCGAAAAAAACCGATCTGAATGTTGATCCCTGGATTAACAAATATATTTTTCCGAACGGTTGCCTGCCCTCTGTACGCCAGATTGCTCAATCCAGCGAACCCCACTTTGTGATGGAAGACTGGCATAACTTCGGTGCTGATTACGATACTACGTTGATGGCGTGGTATGAACGATTCCTCGCCGCATGGCCAGAAATTGCGGATAACTACAGTGAACGCTTTAAACGAATGTTTACCTATTATCTGAATGCCTGCGCAGGTGCTTTCCGCGCCCGTGATATTCAGCTCTGGCAGGTGGTGTTCTCACGCGGTGTTGAAAACGGCCTTCGAGTCGCTCGCTAAAGGCTATTCTATCGCCCCCGCTCCGGGGGCGATTTCAGATCAGGCTTCTGTACCTGGTTGATTCATGGCATTTTCTCGTGCCGCCAGCACACGTTCTACCGTATCTACCACTGCCTGAGTTTGTGGATCGATTTCAATGTTGACGCGTGCGCCAAGTTTTTTCTTCCCAAGAGTCGTGCGTTCCAGTGTTTCCGGAATTAAATGGACGCAAAAACGCGTTGGCGTGACTTCGCCGACGGTCAGGCTAATACCGTCGATGCCAATAAATCCTTTGTACAGGATATATTTCATCAACTGACTATCCTGGACTTTAAACCAGATCTGGCGATTATTTTCCGAGGTTAATATTTTCGCCACTTCAGCGGTGGTCATAATATGACCTGACATTAAGTGTCCGCCAATTTCATCACTGAATTTCGCCGCACGCTCAACGTTTACCCAATCCCCCACTTTTAAATCGCCAAGATTGGTAATGCGTAACGTTTCTTTCATCAGGTCAAAACTGACATGGTTGCCGTTAATTTCCGTCACGGTCAGGCAGCAACCGTTATGCGCCACGGACGCACCGGTTTCCAGGCCGTCCAGCATGTGGTCGGGTAACTCCACCACATGCGTACGAAAATTTGGTTTCTCGTCAATCGACACCAGTTTTGCGGTGCCCTGTACAATCCCCGTAAACATACTTACAACTCCTGAAATCAGTTAAGACATTCTGTTCAGCACAATAGCAGGTGGCAAACGCCCTTACCAGTGAAGGGGTAAGAATGACTATTTTTTCACTGGAGAATTAATAAATCCTCGCTACAATAGACTGAATTTCCCCTGCTTCTTCTTTTTGCTGCCCATTCAGGCGGCTTTTTAGTCTCTCATATAACTACAAATAAAAGGTGTTCACGTGCAGAAGTATATCAGTGAAGCGCGTCTGTTATTAGCATTAGCAATCCCGGTGATTCTCGCGCAAATCGCCCAAACTGCGATGGGTTTTGTCGATACCGTGATGGCGGGCGGCTATAGTGCCACCGACATGGCGGCGGTCGCTATCGGTACTTCTATCTGGCTTCCGGCGATCCTCTTTGGTCACGGACTGCTGCTGGCATTAACGCCGGTTATCGCGCAATTAAATGGTTCCGGTCGACGTGAGCGCATTGCGCATCAGGTGCGACAAGGTTTCTGGCTGGCAGGTTTTGTTTCCGTTCTCATTATGCTGGTGCTGTGGAATGCAGGTTACATTATCCGCTCCATGGAAAACATCGATCCGGCTCTGGCGGACAAAGCCGTGGGTTATCTGCGTGCGTTGTTGTGGGGCGCACCGGGATATCTGTTCTTCCAGGTTGCCCGTAACCAGTGTGAAGGTCTGGCAAAAACCAAGCCGGGTATGGTAATGGGCTTTATCGGCCTGCTGGTGAACATCCCGGTGAACTATATCTTTATTTATGGTCATTTCGGTATGCCTGAGCTCGGTGGCGTTGGTTGTGGCGTGGCTACTGCGGCGGTGTATTGGGTCATGTTCCTTGCCATGGTTTCTTACATTAAACGCGCCCGCTCCATGCGCGATATTCGTAACGAAAAAGGCACCACGAAACCCGATCCTGCGGTTATGAAACGACTGATTCAACTCGGTTTGCCGATTGCGCTGGCACTATTCTTTGAAGTGACACTGTTTGCCGTCGTGGCTCTGTTAGTGTCTCCGCTCGGTATTGTTGATGTCGCAGGACACCAGATTGCCCTGAACTTTAGTTCACTAATGTTCGTGCTTCCAATGTCGCTGGCGGCAGCGGTAACTATCCGCGTAGGTTATCGTCTGGGTCAGGGCTCAACGCTGGATGCGCAAACCGCTGCGCGGACCGGGCTTATGGTGGGTGTCTGTATGGCAACCCTGACGGCCATATTCACGGTTTCACTGCGGGAGCAAATCGCCCTGTTGTACAACGACAATCCCGAGGTTGTAACGCTGGCTGCGCATTTGATGTTGCTGGCGGCGGTATATCAGATTTCTGACTCAATCCAGGTGATTGGCAGTGGGATTTTGCGTGGTTATAAAGATACGCGTTCCATTTTCTATATTACCTTTACGGCTTACTGGGTGCTGGGCTTGCCAAGCGGCTATATTCTGGCACTGACCGATCTGGTCGTTGAACCTATGGGGCCAGCAGGCTTCTGGATAGGCTTTATTATTGGCCTGACGTCGGCAGCCATTATGATGATGCTGCGTATGCGGTTCCTGCAACGTATGCCGTCAGCCATCATTCTGCAACGAGCGTCCCGCTAATAAAGACAAGGCGCAACCTTCACGGGTTGCGCCTGTATTTTTACGCAGGCTGGAGCGTTGCGCCAATCCCGTCTTCGTCTGGCTGTAGTTTCAGTGCATTACACAGAGTTTGCCGACTGGCATCTGTTATCTCAACGCGTATATCCCCGGTAACTTCCCCTTTCACATTGATGAAGTCAGGTGAAATTTCTTTCGCACTGGTTTGCAGGCAAATCGCTCCCTCTCCGCGCAGGCGTTTCACTTTCAGTTGCACATGCGTTGCCGCACCAGTGATCAGCCACAGTTTTCCGCCATTCAGATTGATGTTACCAATACTGAAAGTGACACTGTCACCTTTTACCGTACTGCCGTCGAGAATCAATACACCGCCCTGCTGTACAGTAATCGTTGATTGTTGCAGATCTGCGCCATAGCCAATAATCATTGAAGCGCCGTCCAGTAATGCAACACTCCCGGTCAGTTCAACCGGTGCGCGATCTTCCTCTACGACAAAATTTTCGTCCGCGCTGGTGGGTGACAACAGGATCACTGTTCCACCTTGTATTACCGCATTTTCCAGCGTACCGGCATGCACTTCAGCCCGACCACCCACATTAACGGACAGGTTTTGCGTCTTACCGGAACTGTAGAGCTGAAGACCATCCGTCCCCAGACGATAGATGGCTCCATTCTCAACAATAGTGTCAGAGTCTTCACCACCGAGATTATTCATGGTGCCACCAGCAAGCAACGTATCATTGGCTTTCCCCGCCAGCATAAAAACGCCGCCCTGATTAATCTCACAATTGCTGGCTTCCCCACCTGGATACACCAACAATTCACCACCTTCATCTACCACGACCGCTGAGGTTGTCCCATTGACCAACAGGCCGCCCTCTTGATCGAGAATAATTTTTTCCGCGCGATGGCCTTCCAGTACACGCAGGTTGCCGCCATTTTCCAGCAACAAACCGCAGGCATAACCTTTATCAACGCTGAATTCACCTTCGGGATGGCGGCCATTAACCGTAGCGAGCGTAGAGAGACTAATTGCGCCTCCCTCGGACTGAACAATATCTGTGGCAATGGCACCGTCGCTGACCGATAGCGTGCCATTGTTACCGTACTGTGTGCATTTGGCGATCCCACCGGTTGCCACTTTCAACCAGCCAGCCCCCGTGACCACGGTATTTTCGGCTCTTCCGCCAGCTTCAACAATCAACTCGCCTTCAGTAAGTTGCGTCGCGCCAATGACCTCGCCGGTCTTAACAATTTGCACATTCCCGTCGCTCATCAAGTTTTTCGCATCAGATCCCATGATTTATTCCTTTGCTGCATCTGTGTGCCTTTATTGCTACCTAAGTGTAAAGGCTACGGAGGATTTATCCACGACAGATTTGAGATGGTGGCAAACAACTCTGTTTAAACTCTGATACACGAATTATTGGGTTGTATCAGATGTAAATGCGATCCTGAATAAAAATCGCCCTTGCAAATCAACAAAATATAGCCAATTTGCTTAAAAGCTCTGCAAACGGTCGAAATAGCGCAGAAAATTACGTTTTGCCTCTTGCCACCTTCCCACTCTGCCGCTAATATTCGTCCCCGTTGTCACCTACAACGTTGCGTTCATAGCTCAGTTGGTTAGAGCACCACCTTGACATGGTGGGGGTCGTTGGTTCGAGTCCAATTGAACGCACCATCCTGCGTCCGTAGCTCAGTTGGTTAGAGCACCACCTTGACATGGTGGGGGTCGGTGGTTCGAGTCCACTCGGACGCACCAGATTTTCTTAATCTGGTCTTCTCCTTTTTCCCTCTGCTTCTTCTCTGTATCCAATACGTTAAAAGATTTACACTGTCTTCGTATGCGTTATCAGAAGGAGAATCGCTATGGCAACTTTGTTACAACTTCATTTTGCTTTTAATGGCCCATTTGGCGACGCAATGGCTGAGCAGCTTAAACCACTTGCTGAGTCGATTAATCAGGAACCTGGTTTTCTGTGGAAGGTATGGACAGAAAGTGAAAAGAACCACGAAGCCGGCGGGATCTACCTTTTCACTGATGAAAAAAGCGCCCTTGCCTATCTGGAAAAACACACTGCCCGACTGAAAAATCTCGGCGTTGAGGAAGTTGTCGCCAAAGTTTTCGATGTCAATGAGCCACTGAGTCAAATCAATCAGGCAAAACTCGCCTGACAGAATTTAATCAAGGGCGGTTAGCGCCCTTTTCATCCCTGTCTGAAATTTCTCAAATTCTAAAAATCTCAACCAAACTTATCTGATAACACTAAATTCGAAAGAATGCGTACAGGTAAGTAACAATGAAAAAAATTGCTATTGTGGGTGCCGGGCCTACGGGGATCTACACCTTATTCTCGCTTCTACAGCAACAAACTCCACTTTCTATTTCTATCTTCGAGCAGGCTGGCGAGGCCGGTGTCGGGATGCCATACAGTGATGAGGAAAACTCAAAAATGATGCTGGCAAATATTGCCAGTATTGAAATACCACCGATTTATTGTACGTATCTCGAATGGCTACAAAAGCAAGAAGCCAGCCATCTCCAGCGTTATGGCGTTAAAAAAGAAACCTTGCACGATCGTCAGTTTTTACCGCGAATTCTGCTGGGCGAATATTTCCGCGATCAATTTTTACGATTAGTAGACCAGGCACGAAAGCAAAAATTTGCAGTGGCTGTTTATGAATCATGCCAGGTTACCGATCTGCAAATTACAAATGCTGGCGTCATGCTCGCTACAAATCAGGATTTACCCAGCGAGACGTTTGATTTAGCGGTGATTGCCACGGGTCACGTCTGGCCTGATGAAGAAGAAGCAACCCGAACGAATTTTCCCAGCCCGTGGTCAGGCCTGATGGAAGCAAAGGTCGATGCGTGTAACGTGGGTATTATGGGAACATCCTTGAGCGGACTGGATGCGGCAATGGCAGTGGCTATTCAGCATGGTTCGTTCATTGAAGATGATAAACAACACGTCGTTTTTCACCGCGATAACGCAAGTGAAAAGCTAAATATCACGTTGATGTCGCGCACGGGTATTTTACCCGAAGCCGATTTCTATTGCCCTATTCCCTACGAGCCCTTACACATCGTCACCGATCAGGCATTAAATGCTGAGATTCAAAAAGGCGAATATGGCCTTTTGGATCGGGTATTTAGATTGATAGTAGAGGAAATCAAGTTTGCTGATCCAGACTGGAGCCAACGCATAGCCTTAGAGAGCCTGAATGTCGATTCCTTTGCTCAAGCCTGGTTTGCCGAGCGCAAACAACGCGACCCATTTGACTGGGCAGAAAAAAATCTCCAAGAAGTCGAACACAATAAACGAGAAAAACATACTGTTCCCTGGCGTTATGTCATTCTGCGCCTGCATGAAGCAGTACAGGAAATTGTTCCACATCTGAATGAACACGACCATAAACGGTTCAGTAAAGGCCTTGCCCGGGTTTTCATAGATAATTATGCCGCAATCCCTTCAGAGTCTATTCGTCGGCTGCTGGCCTTACGTGAAGCGGGAATCATTCATATTCTCGCTCTCGGTGAAGACTACAAAATGGAAATTAACGAGTCGCGCACCGTCCTGAAAACGGAAGACAACAGCTACTCGTTTGACGTTTTTATTGATGCCCGCGGGCAGCGTCCGCTTAAAGTGAAAGATATTCCTTTCCCTGGACTACGCGAACAATTACAGAAAACAGGGGATGAAATCCCTGATGTTGGTGAAGATTATACGTTACAGCAACCCGAAGATATTCGTGGGCGCGTAGCGTTCGGCGCGTTGCCCTGGTTAATGCACGACCAGCCTTTCGTTCAGGGACTTACGGCATGTGCAGAAATTGGTGAGGCGATGGCTCGGGCGGTCGTAAAACCTGCATCCCGTGCTCGTCGGCGTCTTTCGTTTGATTAAAGGTAAAGCTATCAGCACTCAACAAACTGATGCTGTTCATTAAGACGATAGCGGACTCCGGCTCGAATATTGTTTTCACCTTCAATGGCGACGGCGAAACGAACTCTTTCGCCGTCATGATATGCCAGTGCGGCGCTTCCTCCTGGCCCGAGAATAATTGAGTCGACCACGCCCGTGCTCACTACCGTTGAATTTTCACCGCTGGCAATGATGTGTACATTGTCGCCGCTGTTGACAATTTTGGCGTTTGCGCCAAAGCTGGCGATTTGCACCAGGTCACCATTACTGGCGACATGACATCGTTCACCCAATGTACAAACGCGTACTCGCATTCCGGTATTCGCAATCCGACTGCTATCTCCAGCGCTGCTTATCCGCGAAGAATTGCCGGTTACAGCAACCCGTGCGCGCTCACCGGAGCTGCCAATGTGACTGTTAAAGCCGACACTTCCAATCCGCACGCTATAACCCATACTGGCAATTTGTACAGCATACCCAGCGGTTGCGATTCTGGCGTTATCCTCACAACAGCCGATGCGAGCATGATCGTCGCTGCGGGCAAACTGACTGCAAAATGCTCTCTCTCCGGGATCTGTGGCCAGTTTTTGCATAGAGGAAACTTCCTGATGCGCGAAGTTTTCATCCGCCAGCCATTTTTTCCACGCATACTCAACAAGACTCTCCGCCCAGTCCGTATATCCTTCCTCAATCAGTGCATGATGAATATCAGCATAACTACCGCCGCGCGGGAAATGGCGCAGGAACCAGCGATACATCACCGCTCCGATACGCCATTCTCGCAGGTCTGCTCGTGTAATGATCATTCGTTAGTGCCGGTGATAGCCATCGACCATGCTTTTAAAGGTTTCGTGTGGCGTACGCCCCGTGGTGCAAAGATAAAGATGACCGAAGATAAAAAAGAGGCTTATAAATGCCAGAGCAAAATGCGCCTGCAATAACCAGTATCTTACGCCAGGAAACACATCTCCCACGGCTTGCGGATAGAGACACAGCAGCCCCGTCAATAGTAACAACGGCAGCAATCCATACATGACACCAACATAGGCAACCTGCTGTAAGGGATTAAATTTAGACTGGGTTGTTGCCGGGAAAGGATGTTCTTCCCCCTGCATAATGCCAAACAAATAAAATCGCGTTTGTTTTGCCGCCCGCTCCAGCCAACCCTGACGACGAATGCGATAGTGGTGGCCATTACCCCCAACGGCATTGATCAGAACAAAGCCGTGCCAGCATGCCAGTAACAAAAATCCGCAAACTTCATGCACCGCAACCAGACTTTTAACCGCAGTTGCGCCCACCAGCGCAAAGTGATTTATCAGCCCACTTGCCAGCAACAATACAAAGAGTAACGCATTCGACCAGTGCCATAATCTGACCGCTTTGCTGTAAAGATAAATCTTCTCACCATGATCGGTGGCTGATTTCTTCACGCCACGAGCACGAAGCAAGGCGTGCAGCCCCAGCACCAACCACATCCCAACCAGCAATACTCCGGCAATGATCAACCACACCGGCCAAAATTCGGGAGTGAACTGTGGCACATAGTTCGCTAACTGGCTCTGAAACTGTTCAGCATGTTGCGACGGGTTCATACATTTTCCTTTTTAATCAAATGTTGACCGAACCGGCGATACAGATGCGGTTTCCCGGCACCAGGTAGCTGATATTGATAGTATTTATTATCCTGCAACCACACCTGAATTTCTGGGCTATCTTCGCGACCAAAGATCAATGCGTGTTCCGGGCAGGCGCTGACGCAAATGGGCGGAAAGCCTTTTGCCAGTCGGGACTCAGCGCAGAAATCACATTTATCTGCCACTTTAGTGACAGGGTTAAGGTAGCGAACCTGGTACGGACAAGCGCCAATGCAATAACTGCAGCCGATGCACTGCGATTTTTCTACCCGCACGATCCCCTGCTCATCACGCCACGACGCCCCTGTCGGGCATACGTCGATGCACGGAGCATCTTCGCAGTGCTGACATGACTGGCGAAAAAAGTGATACTGCGTTTCGTTGTCGTTATCGGTGACTGGAATGTGTGCTATCGATAAACGGCTTCCCTGAGCGGGGACGTGGTTAGTTTTACGGCATGCGCGGGCGCAAATATTACAGCCATTGCACCGTGACTCGTCATGAATCATGGCATACCGAACTTCCTTTTCTTGCCTCGTGTTCGCTAACAGAGAAGACGCAGAACCAGTAAAAAAGATTACTGTTCCCATCCCCAGAACAAATTTGCGTCGAGTGAAGGACATCTGATTATCCCCTAATGCAGTGGCTGCAACTGTCCACCCTATCCATGACATCTCCCTGAAATTTCAGGGGTTCTGAAACTGCTCTACCTCGAACCATTCGCATAAGCCATAAGCCTTGCCATAGGTCATAAATCGCTCGCTAAACAAGTACAACACCGCCGTCGATGACTCCACCTGCCGTATATCGGCATATTCAGGTGCAACATCCATCGCGGCGATCGCGGCTTCAATCTGCGCTTCCTGGAAGTAATATGGCGCTTGCATCAGCATGGCGACTTTGTAAGGACGAGGATACGTCTGGCACTCAAAACGAACGGCGTGTGCAATGGCGCGACAAATGTCCTGCTCCACAACTTGCAAAGACATCGCCGCGTAGTTTTCACTCATGGCCTGCGTTGAGTAATAGTAATCATCCTGACTTCCCGTCATACAAGCGATATCCGCGTAGTCTCCGTTCTGCTTAATGCTTTCCAGCAAAACTGACAGTTCCTCTTCTGCAACTGAATAGGGTGGCGAGAGAAACACGGCGCGCGCCACCAGCTGCCCAGCCACAGAATGCTGGCGAATGAACTCTGCCAGGATTTCAGCCGGTTCTGGTTCGGTTACCGTATCAACGGGGTGACGCATCCCCTGCAACCATTGCCGCTTCGCCTCGTCAACTTCGCTGACTTTCGCTAACGGCAATTCATCCTGATGGTTCATCTTACCCATTCCTTACGCAGGCAGTAGATTGTGTGCTGCCAGATCGGCGGCAATATCTTCCAGCCCCAGACGCTGCAATGTTTCGCGGGTTGGGCAACCAAGCTGTGGGTCCCAGCCCATTTCTTTGTAGAACATCGTGAGCGAAGCATGCATATCGTCACGATCCATTTTGTCAGTACCTTCAGTAAAGACCGGGATCTGCGGATCCTTGTCGAATACCCAGGAACAGATAAGATCGTGTTCATTACGCATATCTTTGGTTTGCATCAGTTTTACCGTGTAGGCACGATGCAACGTAAAGATACGCTCTGCAGCTAAATCTAATTTTTCCTGAGTCATCTCTTCGCCGGTGATCGCTTTGAAGAATTTGGCTTCAAGCGCCAGATCGCCCCGGTAATTACGGCTTTTCAGCGGCGAAACGGTCATTGGCCAGACCCAGTTGCACAGGGTGACGGCGTTATGCAAACAGACCCGCAACAGCGACCACTTTGCATATTTAATTTTTGCGTCATTGATTGGCGTGTAGTTTTTGGTTTCATCGTAAGCATTTTCAGAACCAAAAAGTTCTTTCGCCACTTCACGTTGCAGTTTCAATGGCAAGCCGGAACCAATAAAGTTGATATGGGTATGCGTCATGCAGTCACGGTTGAACATACAGTTAACAATGGAACCGACCTGCGCTGACGCTTCATTGGCATGGTGAACCGGATAGCCAAACGGCGACCAGAGTTTATTTTTCGCGTAGCCCCAGTACTCTTCACCCAAATTCCAGCGTTCTGCGATGGCATATGAACCATCAGCCAGGTGGCTCAGCTCACCCACACGATGCGCCAGACGGTAGTAAAAATCTTTAATGAAGTTAACGTCACCCGCTTCCAGTTGATCCCAGCGAATTTCCGCATACTCTTCAGCTGGCAGAACACGCTTGAACACACCTTTGCTGTAACAATAAGTAAAGTCGCGATGCAGCTGCCCGTAGTTACACCACAGGCCGTAGTCATCGAACAAATTCAGACCAACCAGGTTACCAATCACACGACCATCGTCTTTATCTTCAAAATCTTTCGGCCCGTTCGGGAAGATGGTGGTATGGACAAAGTTTGCTACACAAGTGTTACCACCTGTGCTGGGCACGCCAAACTCTTTCACCCGAGGAATATTCATTTGGGTCATACAACGGATCGGGCAAGAGTGGCAGCCGCTCATTTTTACTGTGTATTTCTCTGCTGCCGGACCTAAGTCAAAAACGGATTTATAGGTACGAAAGCCGACCGTATTCTGATTGCCTGGCGGAATTTCACCCGTTTCAATTGGACCGCCTTCAGCCGCGCCCCAAAACAGCCCTTTACGTGCTGTCCAGCGTGACTTGGGATCTGAATACTCTGCCCACGATTGCGGCGTACTTGGCACGACATGGTTGTTATTCGCACCGATAAGTTCAGTCATCATGTAATCGTTGAGACGCTTCATCTCCTGACGATCGGCAATGTTGACCCCTTTCGTCCCTTCAACCGCAATCGCTTTCAGGTTTTTCGAACCCATTATTGCGCCAGTTCCCGCACCACCGCTGTGGTTACGGCTATTCAACATGCCAGAGAGAGGAACAAGGTTTTCCCCAGCCTGACCAATAGCCGCCACACAGGTTTCCGGACTGGTCAATCGACAAATTTCTTCCGTCGTTGCGCGCGTCCCTTTTCCCCATAAGAAATCGGCTTTTTCCAGGCTAACTTTGTCATCTTTAATCTTCAGCCATACCGGTGATTTCGCCTTCCCTTCGATAATAATGACGTCGTATCCAGCGAATTTCATTTGCGCTGCAAAAAAGCCACCCATATGGGCATCGACGACTAAATTTCCTTTGGTAAAAGTAGAAAGTGAGGTGATATTTACGCGAGAACTACATGGGGCACCAGATCCAGTTAATGGGCCGGTAGCAAAGACTAATTTATTCGCTTCATCGAAAGGTTTCGTGCCTGGCGGTACTTCGTCATACATAATTTTGTAGCCGAAGCCCATGCCACCGACAAAACTTTTAAACTTACTGGAATCTTCGAGGGTAATATTTCCTGTCGTGAGATTGACTCTTAATATATTACCTGTCCAACCGTTAGCCATGATTTTTTCCTTTGCAAGATTCACACAGTAATATCTTTCCACTCGATAATTTTTAACGCCCCTGTTGGACAGGCGTTTGCGCATTCACCGCATAACACACATTTCGAGGATTTTTTACTTTCGGTATTTACGGTGGCCATCATCCACGGGCATGCCGTAGTACAGGCGCTACAGCCAATACAACGTTTATGATCGACGGTAATACAGCCTTCTTTCTGCTGCCAGGTAATCGCACCAATCGGGCAGACGTTCATGCATTGCGGCTCTTTGCATTGACGGCAGGTGTCCGCGGTATAGTTGAGATCGCCATACAGGCCGCCGCCAGAGCCAACCCCGTTGTCGCCAAAGAAATAATTGCGATGGATTTTGATACGGGAGAAGAATGTCCCTACTGAGCCATCGTTGAAGTTGGTACAAGAGATTTCACAGCGGTGGCAACCCGTGCATCGCGCTCGCTGGGTCACCAGCTCCCCTTTGGGTGTATTTATCAACCCTACTGTGCCGCTATCAATATCTTCCTGTTTGCAACCCAAAAGTGACAGTAACGCAGGGGCAATTGTTAGACCAGCAAGGCCTTTTCCTGATATACGCAAGAATTCTAATCGCGTTAAGCCAATATCTAATAGTGGACGATCAACCGGGTTCATTTATTTCGCATCCTCTTCGCAAACACAGTGCTGACAATTCAGCAGCCTGATATTAAGCATTCAACTAATACGCTGCTGACTCTGTCCTCAACACCAGATATTTTCCCTAACCCGATAGTGTATGAGAAAAGATTTAACGCCGATAAACTAATCCTTTATGGTTAGGAGAAAAAATAATGTGGTTATTCTGGGCTCTTAACATTGATCATTATCAATTAAAATTACAAAGCAAGAAATTATAAGTGAACTGATAGTTATTATCATTTGAAATGAATTTAACTTAAGCGACAATTATTTGTGACGGTCATTGCAGAAAATAAAAATAATATTATCGTTATAAATTAAAACACATATCGAAATTCGTATAATTTCAGCAGTTGTTATTTAGAATGATTAACTGGACCGCAACTGAAGCAAGAATATCAGGATGAAGCTTATCGCCTCATCCTGAATGGTCATTTTACCAGTGCGTTAATGACGGTTTCCATCGCCTGCTTTTCCAGCTCACTGCGCTGAATGCGTTTATTGGCTAATGCTGTACGTAATACGCCTGCGATAACAATATGCTTTGGTTCCTGCCCCAGATCGCGCATTTCCAGCACAACTTTACCGACAACTCTGCACATTTCTCGGTACAGTTCATCCTCTTTTGTCCGATTTCCCATTCTTTATACCTATTTATCATGCCAACTATCAGCATATATCAATCTAACCAATTAAACAAAAATCAAACAAAATCAGACAAATAACGCGATAAATTATTTTAACTGTAGCAATTGAGCGATGATGTATTTATACACCGGATGAACTTTCGCTTATCCTCACAGTGACAACCCCGGCACCAGACGTTGCGCAAACAGCGAAGTTTTTGCGTAACCTTTTCCCTGGAACGTTAAATCTTTGATAACAATTTATTGTCTAACAAGTTGTATATTTTTTGAAACGCTGTTTTTGTTTTCCTTTTGGATTAATTTCAGCGTATAATGCGCGCCAATTGACTCTTGAATGGTTTCAGCACTTTGGACTGTAGAACTCAACGACTCAAAAACAGGCACTCACGTTGGGCTGAGACACAAGCACACATTCCTCTGCACGCTTTTTCGATGTCACCTATCCTTAGAGCGAGGCACCACCACTTTCGTAATACCGGATTCGCTTTCCGGCAGTGCGCCCAGAAAGCAAGTTTCTCCCATCCTTCTCAACTTAAAGACTAAGACTGTCATGAAAAAGACCAAAATTGTTTGCACCATCGGACCGAAAACCGAATCTGAAGAGATGTTAGCTAAAATGCTGGACGCTGGCATGAACGTTATGCGTCTGAACTTCTCTCATGGTGACTATGCAGAACACGGTCAGCGCATTCAGAATCTGCGCAACGTGATGAGCAAAACTGGTAAAACCGCCGCTATCCTGCTTGATACCAAAGGTCCGGAAATCCGCACCATGAAACTGGAAGGCGGTAACGACGTTTCTCTGAAAGCTGGTCAGACCTTTACTTTCACCACTGATAAATCTGTTATCGGCAACAGCGAAATGGTTGCGGTAACGTATGAAGGTTTCACTACTGACCTGTCTGTTGGCAACACCGTACTGGTTGACGATGGTCTGATCGGTATGGAAGTTACTGCCATTGAAGGTAACAAAGTTATCTGTAAAGTGCTGAACAACGGCGACCTGGGTGAAAACAAAGGTGTGAACCTGCCTGGCGTTTCCATTGCCCTGCCAGCACTGGCTGAAAAAGACAAACAGGACCTGATCTTTGGTTGCGAACAAGGCGTAGACTTTGTTGCTGCTTCCTTTATTCGTAAGCGTTCTGACGTTATCGAAATCCGTGAGCACCTGAAAGCGCACGGCGGCGAAAACATCCACATCATCTCCAAAATCGAAAACCAGGAAGGCCTCAACAACTTCGACGAAATCCTCGAAGCCTCTGACGGCATCATGGTTGCGCGTGGCGACCTGGGTGTAGAAATCCCGGTAGAAGAAGTTATCTTCGCCCAGAAGATGATGATCGAAAAATGTATCCGTGCACGTAAAGTCGTTATCACTGCGACCCAGATGCTGGATTCCATGATCAAAAACCCACGCCCGACTCGCGCAGAAGCCGGTGACGTTGCAAACGCCATCCTCGACGGTACTGACGCAGTGATGCTGTCTGGTGAATCCGCAAAAGGTAAATACCCGCTGGAAGCGGTTTCTATCATGGCGACCATCTGCGAACGTACCGACCGCGTGATGAACAGCCGTCTCGAGTTCAACAATGACAACCGTAAACTACGCATTACCGAAGCGGTATGCCGTGGTGCCGTTGAAACTGCTGAAAAACTGGATGCTCCGCTGATCGTGGTTGCTACCCAGGGCGGTAAATCTGCTCGCGCAGTACGTAAATACTTCCCGGATGCCACCATCCTGGCACTGACCACTAACGAAAAAACGGCTCATCAGTTGGTACTGAGCAAAGGCGTTGTGCCGCAGCTGGTTAAAGAGATCACTTCTACTGATGATTTCTACCGTCTGGGTAAAGAACTGGCTCTGCAGAGCGGTCTGGCACACAAAGGTGACGTTGTAGTTATGGTTTCTGGTGCACTGGTACCGAGCGGCACTACTAACACCGCATCTGTTCACGTCCTGTAATATTGCTTTTGTGAATTAATTTGTATATCGAAGCGCCCTGATGGGCGCTTTTTTTATTTAATCGATAACCAGAAGCAATAAAAAATCAAATCGGATTTCACTATATAATCTCACTTTATCTAAGATGAATCCGATGGAAGCATCCTGTTTTCTCTCAATTTTTTTATCTAAAACCCAGCGTTCGATGCTTCTTTGAGCGAACGATCAAAAATAAGTGCCTTCCCATCAAAAAAATATTCTCAACATAAAAAACTTTGTGTAATACTTGTAACGCTACATGGAGATTAACTCAATCTAGAGGGTATTAATAATGAAAGCTACTAAACTGGTACTGGGCGCGGTAATCCTGGGTTCTACTCTGCTGGCAGGTTGCTCCAGCAACGCTAAAATCGATCAGCTGTCTTCTGACGTTCAGACTTTGAACGCTAAAGTTGACCAGCTGAGCAACGACGTGAACGCAATGCGTTCCGACGTTCAGGCTGCTAAAGATGACGCAGCTCGTGCTAACCAGCGTCTGGACAACATGGCTACTAAATACCGCAAGTAATAGTACCTGTGAAGTGAAAAATGGCGCACATTGTGCGCCATTTTTTTGTCTGCTATTTACCACTACTGCGTCGCGCGTAACATATTCCCTTGCTCTGGTTCGCCATTCTGCGCTGACTCTACTGAAGGCGCATTGCTGGCTGTGGGAGTTGCTCCACTGCTCACCGCAACCGGATACCCTGCCCGACGATACAACGCTTTATCGACTAACTTCTGATCTACAGCCTTATTGTCTTTAAATTGCGTAAAGCCTGCTGGCAGTGTGTATGGCATTGTCTGAACGTTCTGCTGTTCTTCTGCCGATAGTGGTCGATGTACTTCAACATAACGCATCCCGTTAGGCTCCACGGAATATTTCACCGGTTCGTTGATCACTTTCACCGGCGTTCCCGTCCGCACGCTGGAGAACAAGGCTTTAATATCCGGTGCATTCATGCGAATACACCCTGAACTAACGCGCAAACCGACGCTGTCCGGCGCACTGGTGCCATGAATGAGGTATTCGCCATTACCATGCGCGAGGCGCAGTGCGTAACGTCCTAGTGGATTATTTGGCCCGGCAGGGACGACTGGCGGTAATTTAATGCCACGCTCCAGCGAACGCTGACGAATGCCTGCCGTAGGCGTCCAGGTTGGGTTAGGGATTTTCTGCCCAACACGCGTTTCCATCACCGGCGTTTCCAGCCCCTGCAAACCAATACCAATCGGATAAACCTGCACGATATTTTCTCCCGGCGGATAATAATAAAGGCGCAGCTCTGCAAGGTTAACGATAATCCCCTGACGCGGCGCATCAGGTAATAACAGTTGCGAAGGAATAGTTATCGTCGTACCGGGTTTTGGCACCGGGGCGATAGTGTTATTGGCTTCAAGGATCAACATTGCCGCAGTATCAAAACGTCGGGCGATGGCCTGAAGGTTTTTATCCCCTTCCTGCACCGTATACGTTTGATTTTGCCCAACCAGTCGGCTTCCGGTTGGTGGTAGCGGATAATCAACTGCCCAGGCAGCCTGGATGGCGCTAAAAGCGCCGATAAGCGTGAGTGTAAGCAAAGACGCGCGTTTCATTGTAAACCTCCTGTATTTGCCGGAGACTCACGCTGAAACGTCGGATGGCGCTTATGTTCACCTGAAACCGAAACACTCCTGTGCAGGTCAGTGTAAACATTGACCATCCGGCAATGTGAGCCAACCGGATGAAAGCTGTCCCTTTAGTTTAGCTAAGTGCAGCGGCTTTGGCGCGAATTGCGCGAATCATCGCTTCCAGACCTTGTGAACGAGATGGGGTGAGATGTTGGGTGAGCGCCATTTTTTCAAACCACGGACGCACATCGAAATTGACAATATCCTGCGGCATCATCTGATCGTAGAGAATAAAGACGACCGCAATAAGCCCTTTCACAATCGCCGCATCGCTGTCGCCCTGCAATTCAATAATTCCCTGCGCATTCTGGCGCATGACAATCCACACCTGACTCTGGCAGCCCTGAATGCTATTTTGTGGGCTTCTGTCTTCGTCGCGTAATTCTGGCAGACGCTGGCCCAGCTCAATAATGTAGAGATATTTCTCTTCCCAGTTGGCGCAGCGTAAAAAATTACGCAGCAATTTTTCTTTATCCGGCAATACAGCCATAGTGCCTCCCTGTTATCCCAGCAGACGGTGAATACGTTGTAATCCGGTCACCAGACGATCCACTTCTTCATGGGTGTTATACATGGCCAGCGACGCCCGACACATCGCAGGGACGTTGTAATAGGCCATTAATGGCATAGCGCAGTGATGTCCGGTACGCACAGCAATGCCGTAATTATCGAGAAAACTGCCAACATCATAGGCGTGGTGTTTACCGAGATTAAAAGCAATAACGCCAAGCCTGTTTTGTGGGCCATAGAGAGTGAGATCCGGTACAGATTCCAGCTGTGATAGCGCGTAATGCATCAGATTCTGTTCATACTCGGCTATGTTATTAAGCCCCAGCGCCGAAACATACTCCAGCGCCGCGCCAAGACCAATGATGCCCCCGGTATTGGGTGTACCGGCTTCAAACCGCCATGGTGCTTTGGTCCAGGTAGTGCCTTCACTCAGGCTGACGGTGGCGATCATAGAACCGCCCCCTTCCCACGGCGGCATCTCCTGCAACAAGGCTTCTTTCACATAAAGAATGCCAATTCCGGTGGGGCCATACAGTTTATGCCCGGAGAACACGTAAAAGTCGCAATCCAGCGCCTGAACATCCACCGGATGATGCATCACCGCCTGAGCGCCATCCACCAGCACTTTTGCGCCATGCTGGTGCGCAAGCGTGATCATTTCCGCCAGTGGATTTTCTGTGCCAAGCACGTTGGAGACATGAGTAATTGCCAGCAGGCGAGTTTTCTCATCAAACAGCGTAGGCAGCGTCTCCAGTTGCAACGTACCGTCGGGATTGAGCGGGATCACACGCAGCTCTGCGCCAACGCGTGCGCAAAGCATCTGCCAGGGAACAATGTTAGCGTGGTGCTCCATCTGACTTATGATGATGTTATCGCCCGCCCGCACGTTGCTGTTGCCCCAGCTATTGGCGACCAGATTGATCCCTTCCGTCGTGCCGCGGACGAACACCAGCTCTTCCGCCGAACGGGCATTAATAAACAGCGATGCCCGCTTGCGCACGTTCTCCATTTTCTCGGTCGCCTGGGCGCTTAAGGTATGAATACCACGATGCACCGCCGCGTAGCCATGACGATAAAACTCGGCCTCGGCGTCAATCACCTGGCTCGGTTTCTGCGCACTGGCGGCGCTGTCGAGATAAGCCAGCGGCAAACCGTTTACCTCACGCGAAAGCACCGGAAAGTCGGCCCGCACTTTGTCGACGGAAAAAGTCATCTTGCACCTCCTGGCAGCCGTTGACCGATTCGGGCCAGCACCTGCTGTTTAAGCCCCTCATCACGCAGTGCTTCCGTCAGTTCGGCAGCAAAGGCGTAAATGATCATCTGCTGGGCATCCTGCTGATTGATCCCGCGCGAGCGCAGATAGAACATCTGTTCATCATCAATACGCCCCACCGTCGCGCCGTGGCTGCATTTCACATCATCTGCATAGATTTCCAGCTGCGGTTTCGTATCCACTTCCGCCAGTTTGCCCATCAGCAGATTATTGTTGGTCATCTGACCATCCGTTTTGATGGCGTGCTGCGCGACGTTGATCAAACCGTTAAATACCGCGCGGCCTTTGTCGCTGACGATAGTTTTGTGCAACTGTCGGCTGTTACAAAAACCTTTATTGTGTTCCAGCCAGGTACGGGTATCACACACCTCGTTTTTCACCGGCATCGCCAGGCTATTGATCCGCAACATGCTGTTTTCGCCATTGAGTTGCGTACTGGTGTTGTGTCGTAACACTGCGCCACCCAGCAGGAAACTGTGGCTAAATGCGGTGGCATCGTCAGCCAGCAACAAATCGTTATGGGCAAAGTGGTGACTGAGCGGGTTTTCAAACGCCAGCTTGATATGCTGCAAGTGGGCATTCGCTGCGACGTTGATAGTGAACCGTGCCCCGGTAAAATGACGAGCATCATTAAGGCTGACAAAATGTTCGATCACCGTTGCTTCGGCACCTTCCGCCAGATCCAGATGATGTCGGTAATGGGCAGTGTTCACCTCTTCACCTGCCACGCCCTGGGTGATATGCATTAACAGCAATGGCTTTGCCGGCCGTTGACCGCGCTTCACGGCGATATGCGTCACGCTTTGTGCCAGGCTTTCCGTCAAATGCAGAAACACTTCCGCCTGAATAGCGTCGGGTAACCCCTGACGGTCGTCGTTAATGCTCACTTCATATCCGCTGCCTTCAGTTGCATCGCTCAGCGCAGGCACGTAACGTCCATCGACAAACACCAGCCGCACGGCGTCTAACGTTAACGCTAAGGCATCACGCTGCTGTGGGGATATCTCCCCCGCAATGCTGACAAACTGGCTATTGGTCAGCCCTTCCAGCGGCGTATATTTCCAGTTTTCATGTTTACGTGTCGGCAGTCCGGTACGCAGCAATTGTTGTAAATGCTGTTGTGCTTGCGGGGAACGTTTCACCCCTTCAGCTTCAAACAAATGATGCCACTGTTGCAGTGCGTTACTGCTGTTCGGTAAGCCAGCCATAACCCTGCTCCTCCAGTTGTTTGACCAACGTGAAATCGCCGGATTTCACAATTCGTCCCTGATATAGCACATGGACGTAATCAGGCTTGATGTAGTCGAGAATGCGTTGGTAGTGCGTAACAATGATGAATGAGCGCTTGCCGTCACGCAGCGAGTTCACGCCATCGGCAACCACTTTTAATGCGTCAATATCCAGCCCGGAGTCCGATTCATCAAGAATGCATAACCCCGGTTCCAGCACCGCCATTTGCAGAATATCGTTGCGCTTTTTCTCGCCGCCGGAAAAGCCAACGTTTACCGAACGGGTTAATAAATCTTCCGGCATCTTCAGGAGAGCGATTTTCTCTTCCATCAAATCCTGAAAATCAAAGCGGTCGAGCGTTTCCTGGCCGCGATAGCTGCGCACCGCATTAAGTGCCGTTTGCAGGAAAAACTGGTTACTGACACCTGGAATCTCCACCGGATACTGGAAGGCCATAAAGATGCCTTCGCCTGCACGATCTTCCGGCGACAGTGCAAGCAAATCTTTGCCTTTGAACTCAACCGTGCCGCCCGTCACTTCATAATCTTCTCGCCCGGCAAGCGTTGCCGATAAGGTACTTTTGCCCGAACCGTTTGGCCCCATAATGGCGTGAACTTCGCCGGGACGAACGTCGAGGCTTAATCCACGCAGGATAGTTTTATCTTCCACGCTGACGTGTAAATCTTTAATACTTAACATGTTTATTCCTTATCCGACGCTGTGTTCAAGACTGATGGCGAGGAGTTTTTGTGCTTCAACGGCAAATTCCAGCGGCAGTTCTGAGAACACGTCTTTGCAGAAACCGTTAACAATCATCGAGATGGCGTCTTCTTCGCTGATCCCGCGTTGCAGGCAGTAAAACAGTTGATCTTCACCAATACGTGATGTCGTTGCCTCGTGCTCCAGTTGTGCGCTGTTATTGCGACATTCGACATACGGGAAGGTATGCGCCCCACAATTAGCGCCAATCAGCATTGAGTCGCACTGAGTGAAATTGCGCGCATTGGTTGCCGTCGGCATGATTTTCACTAAGCCGCGATAACTGTTCTGACTATGTCCGGCAGAGATCCCTTTCGAGATAATGGTCGATTTGGTGTTTTTACCGATGTGGATCATCTTGGTGCCGGTATCAGCTTGCTGATGACCGCTGGTCAGCGCCACTGAGTAAAACTCACCAATGGAGTTATCGCCGCGCAAAATGCAGCTGGGATATTTCCACGTAATCGCTGACCCGGTTTCTGATTGCGTCCATGACATTTTGCTGTTTTTGCCTTCGCACAAAGCACGCTTGGTGACGAAGTTGAGAATACCGCCGGTGTTGTTATCGCCAGGGAACCAGTTTTGTACCGTGGAATATTTCACCTCGGCGTTTTTATGGATGATGACTTCCACCACTGCCGCGTGCAACTGATAGCTGTCACGCACCGGAGCGGAACAGCCTTCAATGTAGCTGACGTAGCTGTCTTCGTCGGCCACCAGAATGGTGCGCTCAAACTGCCCGGTTTTTTCCGCGTTAATGCGAAAATAGGTGGAAAGTTCCATCGGGCAGCGCACGCCTTTAGGCACATAAATAAACGTACCGTCAGAGGCTACCGCCGCATTAAGCGCGGCAAAGAAGTTGTCATTCCCCGGCACCACGGTGCCGAGATATTTACGCACCAGTTCCGGGTGATCGTGGATCGCCTCACCAAAGGAACAGAAAATAATTCCCTGCTCCGCCAGTTTTTCGCGATAAGTAGTGGCAACCGAAACTGAGTCGAAAATGGCATCCACCGCCACCTCTTTGCCTTCCCGCACGGGAACGCCCAACTGCTCAAACGCCGCCTCCACCTCTTTACTTAAAAAGGCGTTCGCGCCAGTTTGCTGCACCGCGCCAGGTTCAGACGCGCAAGTGTCGTCACAATTACCGCACGATGGTGCTGAGTAGTAGCTGTAATCCTGATAATTCAGCTTGTCGTAGTGCGCTTTCAACCAGTGCGGTTCTTCCATCTCCAGCCATGCGCGATAGGCGTTTAGACGAAACTCCAGCATCCACTCCGGCTCATTACGCTTCGCCGAAATTGCGCGCACCACCTCTTCGTTTATCCCCTTTGCCAGCTCATCGGTGGCTAACTGGGTGAAGAATCCTTCTTTATAATTCAGCGGGCCGCCGGTCCAGGTTTTGACATCATCAGTTGCTTCAGTATTACGAGACATAGTACCGCCTATACCCCAAAGCTTTCGCCACAGCCACATTCATTCTGGGCTTTAGGGTTGTGAAATTTGAATATCTGATTAAGTCCTTCACGAACGAAATCGACTTCCGTGCCATCAATAAACGGCATCGCTTGCAGCGGGACAAACAGCTTCGCGCCGTCGTGTTCAAACAGCAGATCGTCTTTGTCCGGCTCGCTAACACTGTCGAGCACATAGCCAAAGCCCGCGCAGCCCGTTTGCTTCACACCTAAGCGCACGCCGACCATACCTGGCTGCTTTGCCACCAGCTCGCGGATGTGGACAGCGGCTGCGGGTGTCAGCGTTAAGCCTTGCCAGGCGAAATCCTGTGGATTAAAGGTTCCTGAATGCATGTCCATCGATTTACCTCACTTCATCGCTTTCAGCGTATAACAGCATGTTAGTGATAATGATTATCAGTTCAACCCAGCAAACGCAGGGGCTTTACCGTAAAACATGCTTTTTGCCTGCTTTTAATAAGCATAGACCCTGATGTGTGGGTTAACAGGCACGCTAAGAATTAGGTATCTCATTGTTAGATAATGATTATTATCTAAGGAGCATTAAGGCTGTGATGAAAAAGAAAAAGTTGTATTGAAAATGACTATTTAAGAGATAGGTAAAAAAGTGCAGCGTTCAGAAATAAGAAAACCCTTAAGTCTGTGCGACACAGGCTTAAGGGTTTCTACCCCATCCGGCGCTTATCTCCGGCACTCTCAGTGGCTTAGCTCTTGAAGGGGCGATAAGAATAATCTCATAAAGCTAACCCGCCGTTTTAACACAAACTGCGATTAGTATTATTTTTGAACAATATCAGGCGGGTAGATAAGCAGTATTAAGAAGGTCATCGAACCTGGACGGAGGTTAATCCAGGTCGATTTGGCGAACTTGCGGCATTAAGTCAGGATCAATGCACGCCCAGACGCCAGGCAAAGTAGATTTCTTCTTTTAATTCAGCAGAAGAGAGAGTAAGCAGGTCAGCAAATTCAAGTTCTAGTTGTTTCAGACGTTTAAGATATTGGGCAGGTGAAAGATTGCTCTGGTCACGGCGTAAAAATTCAATGGCCAGCTGGGTGGGATCAAGTTGAGTAGACATAGCATCCTCGCTTTTAGACAAGACCTGCACAGTATACCACCGTTTACTGTGCAGATAATGACCAAAAGCAATATGCGTCACACTTTTCTGGTGACAACGTCACAAAATGGCGGTCGTCAATCGTGACGAACAGCACAAACGCCCTTTCTCATCGAAGATTTCAATCTGCCAGACCTGGTGACGCGAACCGAGATGCAACGGTTTGCATACGCCGCGCACCCGCCCTTCTCGTGCCGAGCGGACATGGTTAGCATTGATTTCCAGACCAACCACTTTTTGCTCACCTTCGGTACATAAATAACCGGCAACGGAACCGATACTTTCGGCCAGTACCACGGATGCACCTCCATGTAGCAACCCGAAAGGCTGCTTTGTCCGCGAGTCTACTGGCATTGTCGCTTCAAGGGTGTCATCACCAATATGTTCAAAGCGAATATCCAGTAACCCCACCATGTTTCCTTCACCCATGGCATTCAGTGCTTCCAGGGTGATTTTTCGTTTCCATATCATTTAATAATCTCCAGTAAAGCCTGCACAGGATGGCGTACCCCCGTGCCTTCAACCCGTTTGACCTGACTACGGCAGGAATATCCGGTCGCCAGACAGCGGTTACGCGGCAGTCGCTGCATAGCCTGATGCCAGGATAACTCATAGATCCCGAGCGAATTTTTATGGTTTTTCGCTTCATGTCCGTAAGTCCCTGCCATGCCGCAGCAACCCACGCTGACATTTTCCAGTTTCGCGCCAAAACGGGCAAATATCGCGGCCCATTGTGCTGGCGCACCCGGCAAGGCGGTAACTTCGGTACAGTGACCAAAGAAATACCATGATTCACCGCTGACTGTAGCCACTGGCTGTGACTCAAGTGCGCTTGCCAGCCATTCATTCGCCAGTAAGACGTTAAACTCGCCACGTTCCTCGCCCAGTGCCAGTTTATATTCATCGCGATAACAAAGTACCAGCGCCGGATCGACGCCTACCATTGGCATACCCAGCTTCGCCATACGGTTGAGGAAATCCGCCGTCTTTTTCGCCGTCTTCGCAAAACGATTAAGAAAACCTTTAATATGCTGGGCTTTGCCATTTGGCGAAAATGGCAGTAACACAGGCTGGAAACCTAATTTTTCGACCAGACGGACAAAATCCGCCACCACTTGCGCATCGTAATAGCTGGTAAAGGGGTCCTGCACCACCAACACCGTGCGCGCTTTCTGCTCTGCATTGAGAGCTTCAAGCTGTTCCAGCGTCATGTTTGCCGAGCGATGCCCCACCATTTGTTGTTGTAGCGAGGGGACCGACAGCAGCGGCAAATCAACCATGCCGATATGTTTTTCCGAGAGTTTGCGCATCAGCGGCTGGTTAATGAAGAAGTTAAAGGTTTTCGGCGCGCGTGCCATCAGCGGTGCGTAGCTCTCGACCGTAGCGACGAGGTGGTCGCGCAGCGGACGTAAATAACGGGTGTGATAGAGCTGCAGGAAACGAGAGCGAAACTCCGGCACATCAATTTTGATGGGGCACTGGGTCGAACAAGCTTTACAGGCCAGACAGCCCGACATCGCCTCTTTGACTTCGTGTGAGAAGTCATATTCGCCTTTATTCGCATGCCAGCTATTGCGCGTGCGGGCAATTAACGTCCGCAAACTGACGCCGGATTCAGGCAGTTCTTGTTCCAGTTTGAGTGGATCAACGCCGCGATCCGCCAACAAACGCAGCCATTCACGCACCAGCGTTGCGCGCCCTTTCGGTGAATGAATCCGGTTCTGGGTGATCTTCATCGACGGACACATCGGACTACGGGCATCAAAGTTGAAGCATAAACCGTTGCCGTTACACTCCATCGCACCGCGCCACTGCTGGCGTACCGCAATGGGGATCTGCCGATCGAATGTACCGCGCTTCACCGCGTCCACTTTCATCATCGGCGCATCGAGACCTTCTGGCGGGCAAATCTTCCCTGGGTTGAGTCGGTTATGCGGGTCAAATGCCGCTTTCACTTTGCGCAGTTCTGCAAAAAGTTCCTCACCGAAAAACGCCGGGCTGTATTCAGCGCGAAAACCTTTGCCGTGCTCGCCCCACAACAAACCACCGTATTTCGCAGTCAGCGCCACCACGTCATCAGAAATTTGCTTCATCAAAATCTCTTGTTGCGGATCGCACATATCCAGTGCCGGACGGACGTGCAACACCCCAGCATCGACATGACCAAACATGCCATAACTTAAGCCGTGGCTGTCGAGCAGCGCGCGAAATTCAGCAATATAATCGGCCAGATGTTCCGGCGGTACGCAGGTATCCTCAGCAAACGGAATTGGCTTAGCGGCACCTTTGGCATTGCCAAGCAGACCAACGGCTTTTTTGCGCATTGCATAGATACGTTCAACCCCCGCCAGCTCACGGCACACCTGCCAGCCGATGACACCTGCTTGATGACTGGCGATCAGCTCATCCAACCGCGCACAGAGTGCATTTACCCGCTCATCAATCAGCGCCTCATCATCACCAGCAAATTCCACAATGTTCAGCCCGAGCATCTCTTGGTCAGGCACATCGGTAATCAACTCGCTGACGGAATGCCAGACAATATCTTCCCGCGCCAGATTCAGCACTTTTGAGTCCACCGTCTCTACCGAAAGCGCCCGCGCCTCAACCATAAACGGCGCGTTACGCAGCGCAGAGTCAAAAGAGTCATATTTGACGTTCACCAGACGGCGCACTTTAGGCAAGCGCGTAATATCCAGCCGCGCTTCGGTAATAAAGGCCAGCGTCCCTTCTGAACCCGTCAGAATGCGCGTCAGGTCGAACTCGGTCATCTCATCGTTAAAGACATGACGCAGATCGTAACCGGTAAGAAAGCGGTTAAGTTTGGGGAAGTTGTCGATAATTAACTGGCGTTGCTGACGGCAACGTTGATAAACCGTGTTATAAATTCGCCCGATTGCGGTATTGGTTTTACCCAGCGTTTCCGCCAGTTCGACGGGTAAAGGTTGCGTATCGAGAATATCGCCCCCCAACAACACCGCGCGTACGCCAAGTACGTGATCTGACGTTTTGCCATAGACCAGCGATCCCTGACCGGATGCATCGGTATTGATCATCCCGCCGAGCGTTGCCCGGTTGCTGGTCGAAAGTTCTGGTGCAAAAAAGTAGCCGAACGGTTTCAGGTACTGATTGAGTTGGTCTTTTATCACCCCGGCCTCAACGCGCACCCAGCCCTCTTCAGGGTTAATTTCGATGATGCGGTTCATATGGCGGGACATATCAACAATAATCCCCTGGTTGAGCGCCTGACCGTTAGTGCCGGTGCCGCCGCCGCGGGGGGTAAAGATCAGCGATGAATAGCGTTCCTGCGCGGCAAGACGGGCGATCAGCGCCACATCTGCGGTTGAACGCGGAAATACCACCGCATCGGGGAGAAGTTGGTAAATACTGTTGTCGGTCGACATTGTCAGACGATCGGCATAACTTGTCGCCGTATCGCCGGTAAAACCTTGTTGCTCCAGCTCTTGCAAAAAATTAAGCACCAGTTGAACGACTCCGGGTGCCTGGGAAATCTGTGGAATCATTATATTGACCCTTTCCTGCGGTCTGTGATGTAGGTCGATACACTGTTCTTTCAGGCGGCTGCAATAGCGCACAGAAAGGTGATGTTTATTTACTCTATGGATTTCGAGTTGCAGGAAGGCGGCAAGCGAGTGAACTCCAGGAGCTTACAACAGTAAGTAACTGGGGTGAACGAACGTAGCCGCAGCATATGCAACTTGAAATACGACGAGTAAATCGTTTGCGTGTTGCCTGAGTTGTTGTACCACATTTTTTTCTAACACGCCCATCAGAATTAAGGGCAGAATCGGCCTGTTAAAAACCGCTGAAATTGCTCATCATTATGCAGGTGAGTTTCGCGTGTTCACGTCGCGTCGACGATTTGACGCACAAAAAAGGTGAAAAGTAGTTATGGTAAATGTTCGTCAGCCCAGGGATGTCGCACAAATTCTGCTTTCGGTGCTGTTTTTAGCCATCATGATTGTGGCATGTCTGTGGATTGTTCAACCCTTTATTCTCGGCTTTGCATGGGCCGGTACGGTGGTTATCGCCACCTGGCCGGTATTGTTACGTTTGCAAAAGATCATGTTTGGCCGCCGCTCTCTCGCCGTTCTGGTTATGACGCTGTTATTAGTGATGGTGTTTATCATCCCTATTGCTTTGCTGGTTAACAGTATCGTCGACGGCAGCGGCCCGCTTATTAAAGCCATTTCCAGCGGTGACATGACGTTACCCGATCTGGCGTGGCTTAATACCATTCCGGTGATTGGCGCGAAGCTGTATGCAGGCTGGCACAACTTGCTGGATATGGGGGGGACGGCGATCATGGCGAAAGTCCGCCCTTATATTGGTACCACCACCACCTGGTTCGTTGGGCAAGCGGCGCATATCGGGCGCTTTATGGTGCATTGTGCGCTGATGCTTCTCTTCAGTGCCCTGCTGTACTGGCGCGGTGAACAGGTGGCACAAGGCATTCGCCATTTTGCAACCCGTCTGGCAGGCGTTCGCGGAGATGCCGCCGTGCTGCTGGCGGCACAGGCTATCCGCGCGGTGGCGCTGGGTGTGGTGGTGACGGCGTTAGTACAGGCAGTGCTTGGCGGTATCGGCCTCGCCGTATCCGGCGTACCTTATGCAACGTTGCTAACGGTGTTAATGATCCTCTCCTGCCTTGTCCAGCTTGGCCCGTTGCCGGTACTGATTCCGGCGATTATCTGGCTCTACTGGACCGGCGATACCACCTGGGGAACGGTATTGTTAGTGTGGAGCGGTGTGGTTGGCACGCTGGATAACGTCATCCGCCCAATGTTAATTCGCATGGGTGCCGATTTACCGCTGATCCTGATCCTCTCTGGCGTTATTGGTGGTTTGATTGCTTTCGGGATGATCGGTCTGTTTATTGGTCCGGTTCTGTTAGCCGTTTCCTGGCGTCTGTTTGCCGCGTGGGTGGAAGAAGTCCCGCCGCCGACGGACCAACCGGAAGAAATTCTCGAAGAACTTGGCGAAATCGAGAAACCGAATAAGTAATTTCTCATCAGGCGGCTCTGCCGCCTGATTGTTAACCACCGCTAATTGATATTTGCTTGCTCTTCCCCATATTTTCCTGCTTACCGCCATTCAGCTGGTAGTACCTGTCGCAAATTCTTTACAGTTTTTAAACTAATGAGACGAATCTGATCGACGCAAAAAGTCCGTATGCCTACTATTAGCTCACGGTTATAAATCAACATATTGATTTATAAGCATGGAAATCCCCTGAGTGAAACAACGAATTGCTGTGTGTAGTCTTTGCCCATCTCCCACGATGGGCTTTTTTTTAACATTTTTCCGCTTCGCTACCTCGCCCCTCACTCTTTCCAATAATGTTGCACAAGATACTGTGACTCTCTTCAAGCCGTCAGCAGGCTGATAATGTTATTTATATTTTATTGTTTATTTCATGCAGCCATTACACGATGAACGCTTATGAACTCCAGGCACTCCGCCATATTTTTGCCATGACTATTGATGAATGCGCGACCTGGATTGCCCAGACCGGTGACAGTGAAAGCTGGCGTCAGTGGGAAAATGGCAAATGCGCCATTCCTGATCGTGTAGTCGAGCAACTGTTGGCTATGCGTCAGCAACGAAAAAAACATCTTCATGCCATTATAGAGAAAATAAATAACCGCATCGGCAACAACACCATGCGTTTTTTCCCCGACTTAACCGCGTTTCAACGTGTCTACCCGGATGGCAATTTTATTGACTGGAAGATCTATCAATCGGTAGCCGCTGAATTATATGCACACGATCTGGAGCGGCTTTGTTAATTTCTCCACAAAAAGGAATTGTCGTTGTTACAACAATAATGAACGGATACTGACACAAAATCGCTACACTTTTTAAAGCACCTTTGCTAAGTAGAACCTATGAAAAATCCCTATTACCCTACCGCACTTGGGTTGTATTTTAATTACCTGGTGCATGGTATGGGCGTCATTTTGATGAGCCTGAATATGGCCTCGCTGGAGACACTTTGGCAGACTAATGCCGCGGGTGTCTCGATAGTTATCTCATCGCTGGGCATTGGTCGATTAAGTGTCTTGCTTTTTGCAGGATTATTATCCGATCGCTTTGGTCGCCGCCCTTTTATCATGCTCGGGATGTGCTGCTATATGGCCTTCTTTTTTGGCATCCTGCAGACCAATAACATCATTATTGCTTATGTTTTTGGCTTTCTGGCGGGAATGGCAAACAGTTTTCTCGATGCAGGCACTTATCCCAGTTTGATGGAAGCTTTTCCACGCTCACCTGGGACAGCCAATATTTTAATTAAAGCATTTGTTTCCAGCGGACAATTTTTATTACCGCTAATCATTAGCCTGTTAGTGTGGGCTGAACTGTGGTTCGGTTGGTCCTTTATGATTGCTGCAGGCATTATGTTTATTAACGCTCTGTTTTTATACCGTTGTACGTTCCCACCCCATCCGGGTCGTCGCTTACCTGTCATAAAGAAAACCACCAGCTCTACGGAACATCGCTGTTCAATTATCGATTTAGCCAGTTATACCTTATATGGCTATATCTCAATGGCAACGTTTTATCTGGTTAGCCAGTGGCTGGCACAGTACGGACAATTTGTTGCAGGCATGTCATACACTATGTCGATCAAACTACTTAGTATCTACACCGTGGGTTCGCTGCTTTGTGTATTTATTACCGCTCCACTCATTCGTAATACCGTTCGCCCAACAACATTACTGATGCTGTACACCTTTATCTCATTTATTGCTCTGTTTACCGTCTGCCTGCATCCCACATTTTATGTGGTGATAATATTTGCTTTTGTCATTGGTTTTACCTCTGCTGGAGGTGTTGTGCAAATTGGCCTGACGTTAATGGCTGAACGTTTCCCCTACGCTAAAGGTAAAGCTACAGGGGTAATGACTCCAACTTATTGATAGTGTTTTATGTTCAGATAATGCCCGATGACTTTGTCATGCAGCTCCACCGAT